>JAJFHC010000016.1 GCA_021775835.1 Hyphomicrobiales bacterium
ACAGCACCATCGAGGGAGTCTGTGGCAAAGGTTACTGCCAGTCCAATCCCGAACCAGATGGTCGAACCATGCAGAAGAAAGGCTGCACAGTTCAAGACGACCAGAACAAGACCGATAATCGTGACCTGGTTCGCCGTCAGCCCCGCGCGAACCAGCAAGCGGGCCGGGACTTCCCAATAGGGGTCGATGTATCGCTTGTAGATGCCGTCAATCATGATCCGGCTCCTGATTCGCAGGAGACTGAGGTACTTTTGACAATACGTCGGGAGGGTCTGCCCGGCGAAACCATGGCAGCGTCCGACGATAGGCATAGAGAAACGCATCAAATCGAGTGTCGAAATAATCCGCCCGCCGTCTGTCGGGCTCAATGAGCGTTGTGTTCTGACCGGCGTCGAGTTGTGCAGCCGACCATGGCGAATCCACCCACTTCAATCCAGTCGCCGCGATCATTGCCGCGCCGCGCACACCGGCAAGCTGAGGTTGGCTCTGTACCGTCATCGGCACTTGCAGGCAGTCGGACAGGAGCTGACACCAGCTCTCGCTCGCAAACACGCCACCCACCAGCGATATGGGCACAGACCGGTCCACCCCTTTTTGCCGGTAAACGGACTGGAACGCCCAGCGTGTATTGAGCGCAATGCCTTCAAGAACGCCGCGCAACATGGTTTGGCGTGTGTCCATCAGCGACAACCCCAGAAACCCGCCCCGCAGGCGACTCTCGTCTGCGGGCACCCGCTCGCCCGTCATCCACGGCAGGAACAGAGGCGGCACGCCGTCCTGAACCTTCAGGGCTTGTTCAATCAACGCGCTGATATGGTTGGGGGCTTCTGCTGTGTCGTCACAAAGAACGTTTCGAATCCAGTTGATGCACGCGCCGGCCGTTTCCTGGGACGCAATCAACAGAGGCCGGCTCTCGGCAGCCGCGCTGATTGTGGCGTAGCCCTCTGTCGCACTGAGGCGGCGTGACGGAAAAAACCCCCCGATCCAGCAGCTTGTGCCCACGCAAACGTGAAGCGCCCCATCTGCAACCGCCCGGCTCCCCAAGGCCGATGCAAAGACATCGCCACTGCCTGCAACAACAGGCGTCCCCGCCGACAATCCCAGCTCAACCGCACTGGCATCCGTCAGACCGCCCGCAATCGTGGTACCGTCCACGATCTCCGGCAACCGGTCGGAAGGAATACCAACCAGGCTGCAGAGACGCTCCGACCAGCATTGGCGCCGGTCCCGGCTGTCCATCATCCATGTCAGGTTTGCGCTGTCGGGGGTCGTCACGAACTGACCGGTTGCCCGGTGAACAAGCCAGTCCTTCGGATCGAGCAGCTTGTGCGTCTTGTCCCAAACATCAGGCTCGTTCTCCCGAATCCAGAGCATCTTGCCCGGAGGGTCCATGCCCGTCAGCGAAGGCGCGCCGTTGGCCAGATATAGCCATTGAGCCATCTTGACCGGATTGTAGCCGCGGATCGTAACCGGACCGCCTACCAGTTGGTGCGTGATGTCTGCTGATCGCTTATCCAGCCAGATGAGACAGGGACGCAGAGGTCTTCCAGTGGGATCGGCACAAATCACGCCTGCCATCTGACCGCAAAAGGACAGCGCCGCTGTGCGTTGACTGAGGTTTTCAACGGTCTTTGCAAGCATCAAGACCGCCCTCTGCAAGGCAGCCCACCAATCTTCTGGATTTTGCTCTGCATAACCGGGCGCCGGCAGGTCAAGCGGGTAGGCTTCGGTATGGCTCGCAACAATGTTCATGTTGCGGTCAACCACCCCGACCTTGACGCCACTCGTACCGAAATCGGCCGACACTACAAGATCGGCAGCACTCACCACGACCCCTCTCCAACCCGAATTTACAGATTGGTACACCGGACAAGTTGCTCCAGCAAACCAACTAATCTCCCACCCGTCCTTTTAAACGTTGCGGCAGGGTGACTCCAGATGATTTTTGGACCTGCCGAACCGCGTCGTGGACTCAGCGGGAACCGTTGCGAAAATGTTCGACCGCGCCGGCGAAGAACTGCTCAAACTTTGGAGCCGTGCTCCGTATGTCAAATGATATGGCATGAGCCCGGCCCCAGGCTGCTATTCTTGACCGTAACGCCGGATCGCTCGCCATCCGGACGATGGCGTCGGCCAGTTCACTGGCTTGACCGGCACTGAAAAGGCACTCCTCACCTGGTCCTGTCAACACCGTGACATAACCGTGGTTGTCTGCGGCAACCACTGGCAGTCCGCCCGCCAGCGCCTCAAGAAGAATTATGCCAAAACTTTCTCCATAGGGAGACGGCGCCACCAAGAGGTCCGCATTGCGCATCAATTCCACGACTTCACCGTCGGTTGGTTTTGGGACGACCCGCACGGCATCATCGCCAAACCTGTCACGCGCCTCCAACACAATCTTCTCGAGTTCACCTGAACCGGCAACCGTCAGTCTGTATTTCAATCCGCCTTTTCCATTGTCGCTTGATTTCATAAGTTGCGACCATGCCTCAACAAGCGTCAAAACACCTTTTCTTGGTTCGAAACGACCAACATAGAGAACATCAAAGATTTCGGGCGCGTCCTTCGATGACGGCCGTTCACGAAGCTGAAACGTCTCAAGGTTGACGGAAGGCGGCAATATGACAGGCTCTACACCCTTTGGCCCACGACAAAGGTGGCGTGCGGGTGCCGACGAAACGGCAATTGCTCCATTCAGGCGATTGAGAAGCCAGCGGCTCCAGACTCGGTAAATCCTGAACCAAGTGCGTCCGGAACGGTCGTCGGGAGGGGTGTCGTGAAAGGTTGCAGCGGTGGCACACTCGAGGCCCGTAAATATCTGAAAAGACATCATGGGCACCCAGATTGTATGGAAATGCACGATGTCCGCATTCCACTCCGAGAGGTACTTCAACAGTCGCCGCCGTGCTGCCCATCCGATCCAGGAAATTTCAAAACGTGTACCACTCCACCCAGTGGCGTAACGATGTCCAGCATAAAACACGTCGGGGTCGGGATCCGACGGTGCTTTTCCCGGCGCCACAACCAAAACATCGTGCCCTCGGCTTTTCAGTTCCTGAATCAATGACTTAATATGATGCTGGACCCCACCCGCGCGATCGATGTCATAGGGACAAACTTGTACAATTCTCATACTTGTATGTAGCGTCATGTCCCGACATTGCAAAGGCCAATGTGACACAGTTCTCAGGCCGGAAATGCCGTCGCAAAATCAAAAAAACTTGGGAGGTTCGACCGCTCTAAGTATGCGCGCGTGCCCTCGCAGGATTGTCATCCGCCTTTGGGGCTGCCGGTCCATCGACAATGCTTGTGCCGTCATAAAGCACATCAAACAATCCGTGACCATTTTTACCTTCTTTTGTCGCGCTGACGAGTGTTCGACTGTTCGTCTCATAGTTTTTTTCCGCTTCGCGGATACTGACTATCTTGCGTGCTTCTTCGTCCCAAAGCTGGCACCGCCACGATTGCCAGGCCTGACAAAAGGTCAATGTGGGTGCAGTCGCAAAGAACGGATCTGAGTTGTGACAGGCTGCAAGGTTGTAGCCCGGTATCTTCGGATTGAGGTGATGAATGTGATGATAACTGACGTTGTTCACCATCCAGTGCCCCCAGCGCGGAAAATCGAGGAAAGAACTGCCGGCCCAAGGGGAACGCCGCAACGTCCAGTCGCTGTTGTTCTGCCACTGCGAATCTTCAAAATCGTGCTGAGACACAAACAACCAGACGCCCAGGCATCCACCGATTAGGTATACCAAACCGAATATGATCAGGTAGTTCTGCCATCCGGCCAGATAACAGATTGTACCCTGCACACCTATCAAGCCGATGTTCGTGAACATGATGCCCCGTGCTGCAGCGCGTGAACGGCCCGACGATGGCAGACGATAGAGAATTTGCCAGCGTCCAATCATTTCAACGACGAATAGCCCCGGCAATGTGCGGAGAAGTCGGTAAGCCAATCGGTTCATCGGCGATAATTCGAGGTACTCTTTGACAGTCAACAGAATCACATCGCCGCGCCCACGCCGATCGAGGTTTTGCGCCGTTGCGTGGTGCGCGAGGTGCTCTTCAGTCCAGTAACGTGATGGAACAAAAAACAGCAGGCCCAGCAAATATGCGCAGACCTCGTTTGCGCGCCGATCGACAAAAAAGTTGGCGTGCAGGCAGTCATGAAACAACAGGAAGATACGGATGAAAAACAATGCGCCTATGACAACGGGAACCAGAAAAAACAAACTGCCCATGTCCAGCAGAATCACCGCACAGGTCCACAACAGGGCATAAGGTACGAGGGTCGTGGCCAGTTCAATTATTGCAGAGCGGTTTGAACTTGTGGCAAATGGTTTGCTCTTGGCAAAGGCCGATTCAATTTCGTCCAATTCAACGTCATTTTTTTGCACATCATCCGTCACATTCTTGTCCTCACAGCGGCACTTTTTTGACATATACAGTGATTAGCCAAATTTCACAATTCCGCGCAGGCTTCCCGCGCCTTTTTTCCCAAAGTTCATGTCGATGACAGATAACCCCGAGACAGCCCTGATTCTTGCCGCCGGACGCGGCATACGTCTGGGCGAGCTGGGTCGGGTTGTCCCGAAGGCGCTTGTCGACGTCGGCGGGGAATCCCTAGTTTCAAGATCGATCCGGCATCTCAAACAGTCAGGGATCAGGAAAGTCGTGATCGTGACCGGGCATCTGGCCGCCCAACTCGACGAGGTCGCGCAACAGGATCCTGACCACGTCAGTTGTGTTCATAACCCTGACTATGAGCGCCGCGGCAGCCTCGAAAGCCTGCGTGTTGGACTGAATGCCTTCTCTGGATCATTCGTTTTGCTTGAATCTGATATTATTTATGAATATCGGGCACTTGATGTGATTTTCTCGCATCCCAGATCAAATGGTCTTCTGGTATCTGGCATGACGGGCGCCGGTGATGAGGTGTTTGTAGACACCCGGAAATCTGACGGGATTGAAACGCTTACCGGTCTCACAAAATTCAAGGACGACCTGCAATCCGACCCGTTAGGGGAACTCGTCGGCATCACCAAGGGTAGTGCTGACTTGCGAGAAAGACTGCTCGGTCAAATCGACCGAATCCACAAGGACGACCCAACTGCAGACTACGAAGCGGGTCTTGTGCGCGCGTCTCGCGTATCACCCATGCCATGCGTGCTGGTTGAGGATCTTGTCTGGGCGGAAATCGATGACGAACGAATGCTTCACCGTGTTAGGGAAACTATCTACCCGGCTCTTTTGAACGCTGCAAAAACCTGAACTCGCGAACACCCTGCCGTCAAGACATCAGCGTTTTGCATCTATCTCTTCGATCAGGGGGTTGCGTCTGGTCGGACTGAAGTCATTGCAAACATGGTTCCACCATAGTCCGAAATATGTGCGTTTGCTGGTGTTGCTGAACACTTCCGGCGCCGCCGCCTTCAATCTTGGAAGCCGCGTCCAGGGTACATTGGAAAACGTGTGATGCTCGTTGTGATAGCCGGTGTTGAAGAGAAACCAGTTGCCCCACCAATAGGTCGACATCGTCGGATTGGAGGCATCGTTACCCTGGTGCTCGCTCAGGGACTGTCCAAGGTTGGTGACGCCACACTTGCCAAGAAACAGGGACAGGGACCATATATGGTAAAGCCAGCCAAGGACGCCGAAAGCCCAAAAGAGGAAGACATTGATTGCCAGGGAACAGGCGATGAAGCCCCATTTTTCCCAAGGCGAAGGGCGCGTTGGATTGACCTCCCTGTTTGTGTCCCTGATAGGACGTCCCGTAACCCACCCGTAAAAGCGGGGATAGAGTTCGTCGGAAACCAGAAATCCCAGGGGAAGCAGATTGACCAACAGCGTGACGATTGTGACGCCCTTCTGGAGAAGGGGATGCTTGCGTCCGAACTGCGTACGCGCTTGGAAAACGCAGATGTCTTCATGCTCATAGTCTTGCGCGTAGTCTCCTATGTGCTTGTGATGGCTGCTGACATGTTGATGCTGATAGGTCAATTGCTTGGCAAAAGACGCAAGAACCATTTCAAGGCCAAGATCAAACAACAATTTAGGGAGTCGGCCTTTGAATATCAGCCGGTGTGCGGTCTCATGAACCAGAGTGCCGGTTGCGTGAATGACAACCTGCCCGAAGAAAAACGATACCAGGAACACAACCAGAAGATTCGTGTCGGACACGGCCCATGCCGCGGTCCAGTGGACTGCCAGCAGTATCGGTACCGCGAAAGCTGTGTAGGGATTTGGTCCGGTAAGGGCTCGCACCTCGGGGTGCGCCTTGATCACCTCGCGGCGCATTTGATTATGACGGCGCGCCTGTTGTGAGACTCGACCGGACGGTGAGAGCGAACCACTCGTCGCCACTTCAGATTGTATCATGTTGCCTTCAGCCATTAACGCACACCGTCACGGTATTTTATGAAAGTTCCTCACCCAAGTTGTCGGACAGACATTGCAAACCCATGTGCCGTTACCACAATCCGAGTCTGCTCGGCATTACTTCACTCCTGGCTGACATCTTATCTTATGACGATATTGCGGGCTGCATAAATCTGCAGAGCGCCGACAGTCGCCGCTATCAAAGCGGGGGGCAACCAGGACGCTACAAAATGGTGCAAAACACCAAGTTCACCAACGGTAACACACACTTTCAGCAGAACATGAGCTACATACCCGCTGACGAACACAAAAAAGTATCTCGAAAACGAAATGACTCGTCCTGTGACAAACACGGCAACTGTGGCTGCCAGAAGTGCCATGAGCCCCGCGGAAATTCCAAACGAATAACGGAATTGCAGCCATGTTCGGTAATCGCTGACAGTGAAGCCGGGACCGTCGTGCTGCAACAGTTCCTTTAGGATGTTCTGAGGAATGTATTTTGCCGCCATTTTGTTATATTTGAAAAGTTCAGGGTCCATGTTCAGTGACAACCGCGTGATCTCCGATGAGAGACCGGGTCCAGGGTTAGAGGGCCCGGGTGCTATCAGACGAAAATTGCGCGATGCGGACGCGTCAATATCCCACTGCCTGGCATTTTGTAGATCCCAAAGCCCGGAACGCATGACGCTCGTGGCCGATTCCGCTGTTATGACTTGTTCAAGACGGCCTTCGTCGGACAGACGGTACAAGGCCAGGTCACGCATTACCGTCTTGTCGCCGTACTCTATGCGGGCGGCGAAAAGGTCCTTGCCGATGGCTCCCCACGTCACGTACCAACTAGGGTCCCTCTCATACCGTCGTCCGAGAACCCCGAGACCCGCATCGATCTGCGTGCGAACGACCGTTGGATAAACGTGAACGCTGATTACCGTTTGAAAACAAGCAATGAACGCGGCAAAGATAAGAACGGGAACAAAGCCCTGAAAAACCGATTGTCCCGTATTCCAGGTACTGGTTCGCTCCAGAGAACGGGTGTGGAGTACCTCCCACCAGAGCACGCCCAGGAACGTGGCAATGCCAAGCAAGTGAAACGTGATATCCACCAGTCGCAGCGAGGCATACCAGAGAAGTTGTAAAACGGTATCGCTTAACGCCGCGCTCGGCGCCAAGGACAGCACATGTTCCCAATTTCCTGAAAGATCGATTCCCAACGCAATCATCGAGATGCTTGCATGAACGACAAATGTCCGTCCCAGATAGCCCTTGATCTTTCTCCGCGCCAACAATCCGGCAAACAGCCTGAATCCGAAACGGGGACGATTGTGCCGGCGCAGCGGATCTGCCCGAACGATAGTTTGAGCATCCGTCACGATTGGTCCAACTGCGGCCGCAATATCGATGAAGTCCGGCAAGAGGCAAATGCGGCAGCCCACGCCAGTGCCCCACCGAGAGCAACCGCCAGAACAAACGCGCCCACCCCGAAGTCGCCAAACGGCGCAAAAAGCTTGAGGCCGACGTTAATCACTACATCCACCGCGAGTGTGAAAGCGCATGAAACCGGGAGAGCAAGAAGTCGGGTAAATGGAACGGTCATTGACAGCGCAATCAGGGCGAACGCAGGCGCTACGAAACACAGCAAGGCGCGCATGATTAAACGAACCGCCTCAATCCCATGCCCGTAGGTCCAACGGCCTGGTGGACGTTGAATTTTCAGAAGTTCAATGAGCGTCCACTCATTCAAACGCTCCGCTCTCGGTGTCAACGTCGCAACTTTTTCAACCGCTATCGAGTGTTGGTAGCTTTCTGCGAAGACATCATTGGCCCGCCCCGCCTGGTTGGCGTTGAACTTGCGAATCTCACTCCTGTTGTCGGGTATGATATGCCGCCTGAACTGCGACAGGTTCAAATTGTAGGAACCTTCGACATCGGGTCCGGTCAGAGTAGAATTAGCTGCCGTGATCACCAGGCTATGGCCCTTTGGTCGATTGTCGAGCACGAACAGTTTGTGAAGACGACCTTCGTCATCCGTCCTGTCCGCGAAGATTGTGAGGCCCTTGACGACGTGAAACCGATCCGCCGTCAACCCGCCGTTCGCCGTATTGAATCTTAAATCAAATATCAGTTCGCGCTGAGCATTGCGCGCCGAGGGTTCCGCAATTCCGGAGATCACAATGGCAATTGCCGTGCACACAATTCCGAGCCCGGCCAACGTCCACAGAAGTTCGCCAACACTCACTCGAGACGCTGCCAGGGCAACAAACTCCCTTCCCTCCCGTAATTCGAGACAGGATTTGTAGACAGCGATCAGCAGAGCCAACGGTAGGGCCAGGTCAATGACTTCAGGCATCCTGTATGCCATCACCAAAGGTAAGCTTGAAATATCGGCTCTTGCATTGGCATTGGCGACCGTCTCAAGCATTCCGACGGCTTCTTCTGCCAGAAAAACACAGACAATGATCGTCAGGACAATTCCCAGTTGAACAAGAATGACGCCTATCACATATGATTTGTATGAGCGCATCGTCGCCTTGAGTCCTATCCCTGACCTGAGTGTTCTTGCCGCCCACTCTGGCACGGATCGTCAATAGTCAAAATTCTACACATTGTGGCCACCGGAATGCCGACCATGCGGTATGTCTATTAGCGAGTCGCCGGCGGTTCAACCTGTCTTCCGACCGGACGAAGCCGTTCTCTCAAAAATTTTCCACTTTCCAGATCTATTCCGAACAGATCCACGTAGTTAACCCACGGAAAAATTGAAGATTCATCCACTGCTACATAAGCATACAGTAAGCGAGCTCTATGGCGCCCCATGTTTGTTATGGCGATTGCCGTCCGTCGTTCGTCGAGTTTGACGACCGCCACGCGTTGCGGAAAAGACGTCAGGTGAATGTTGAACGCATTTTTTTCTTTCGACGATGGTGACGTCACAATTCCAAAGGCAAGTTTCTCCTCGAGATAGTTTAGCGGCTTGGTCTCTCCGGTGGTGTTGAAACGCCGCCAATAGGCACGAACAGAAAACGCATTCTCCAACTGTCCCGATCCTGCAAGATCCGCCACATAAACGATCGTGTTGGAGTTCGTGGAGCGCTGGATGTAGAAAAGAAGGTTCTTGTCATCTGGCACCGGAAATTCAGGCCGTACGACAGGCTTCGTATCCAGAACGTCAACCTTACTTTCAATCGTCAGCGCCAACGCATCCGCAACGGTCGATACCGCGATACAAACGGTCAGTGACAGAACCAGCAAAAATTGTTTCTTACCAAAACCCAAAGCCATCTCCAGAGTCAAAAAAGCATGTGTTCCGCACCATCGATTCTTATGATATTTGCTGAAGCGTGACACAGCCAACACTACAATTCATGCTTTCCAGACCCCAATACTTAATTGCTCTGGGCTTTGGAAGTGGGCTATCGCCCTTCTGGCCCGGGACCGTTGGATCTCTGGTAGGCTTTCCTCTGTTCTATCTCATCGGTCTTGCTTCTGTCGAATTCCAGTGGTTCCTCCATGCCTGCCTGTTTGCGGTTGGCGTTTGGGCATGCCAGCAGACCGGAGATGCCATAGGAGAGCACGATCACGGAGCGATCGTCTGGGACGAAATCTGGGCGATGGCGGTGACGTTGATGTTTGTACCGCAAAGTCTGTTTTGGTGGGCGGCGGCCTTCGGACTGTTCAGATTTTTCGATATTGTCAAACCTTGGCCGATAGCATGGGCAGACAGGCACATTCACAACGGATTTGGCGTAATGTTCGATGATGCGCTGGCGGCGGGCTATGCCATCATCGTACTTCTGGTTTTGCAGGCGGCCATCGGATTGCCCTGATCGCCGCAGGCGGTATCGGGCTTGCAGATGTCGTGAAGACGGGAGCCGTCGAGAGTATCAAACGAGACCATAGAGCCAGAACACCATCACGATGACGGGGCCAGCCACAAGCCATGAGTCAATGATGTCCAGTATTCCGCCTTGTACCTTCAGTATCGCTGGATAGTCCTTGACACCGGCGGCCCGTTTCGCTGTGGAGGCAAGAAAGTCTCCGGCCACCGCCGCTCCGGCAACCGCAAACGCGATGCCAATGCACTGAAGAACCGTGAAAATATCGAGGAACCAGTTCAAAATCAAAGAGATGACGAACAAGGCCGCAATCCCCGTGACAAATCCTTCCACGGTCTTTCTTGCGCTGGTGCGTGGAAACAAGGGCTGCTTGCCGTAAAGACGTCCCCCAAGCAGGGCAAAACTGTCAAAGGTTTCGACCAGAATGAAGGCAATGAGCAAAATTCCAAGCCAGTTATCATTCGCTGCAACGGCCGCAAACGCAGCGACCGGCAGCCCTGGGTAAACTGCGGTATCGATCAGTCCTTGCGTGGTGCCATAACGGACGCCGAACACGCCGGCTTCAGAAACCAACACCCTAAACACCAGCATGGCGATGACCACTGCGATCCCCGACAGCGAGATCCAGACAGGCAGCATGTACCCCAGTATTCCCATTGCAGTGATCAATACGATTGTAGCTGTTCTGAACTGGCGCCTCTCCACGTCACCCTCGGGTAACCTCAAGGAATAAACAAATCCTGTCTCCCAGCCCACCCGGACAATCACCGGCAAAAAGACAAGAACTGTAACCGTTGCCCCCAGCAACAACGGTGTGGTGGCACAAAATACTATGAGTCCTTCACTTGCCATGAGTCCCCATAGCGACCGCGCCTTGGAGGAAGTACCGGGGGCGAGAGAAAGAACTGCCAGCAGGACACATCCCGCCAACCAGAGACTCCAGACGAGCACCGCCAAAAAACCAGGCTCAGGCAGGGTCGTATCTGAAGGCATGTTGAGCGCTAGCTTTTCGGCTTGGACCGATTGGTTGAAGCAACAACCCGGTCCTGGTAGCGGCGGGCAACTGGGGCCAGGATGCTGTGCAACGGGTTTAATGCCCCCAGCACAAAACCCGGCGCCACAGAAAACCGCCTGCGCTGTGCGGCATCGACAATAAGAGCGGCGATATCTGCCGGTTGCCTTTGCCCGCCCTTACCTACAATCCTGTTGGTTGCTTCGGATCGCTTGGGTGCTTCTTCGACGAATTGTGGGGTTTGGGTGTCGGGTGGATAGGCCAGCGTCACTGAAATACCCACTGGTTTCAGTTCGATGCGGAGCGACTCAGCCAACCCCCGTACAGCAAATTTGGAAGCCGCATAGGCTGAATAGCCGTGCAACCCGAGCAATGCTGCGCCGGATGCGATAAAAACCATACGACCGCCGCCGGAGTTTCTCATAATCGGCGCAATCGCGTGCGCAAAATACAAGCTACCGAAGTAGTTTGTGCTCATGAGTTGTTCGTAGATTTCAACCGGAAGGTTCAGGATATCACCCGGCTCGACGATTCCCGCCGAACTGACTGCCCAGGTCGGCGGGCCAAAGCGTTCGACGCACTGATTTACACCGTTCAGGCAAGCGTCGGCATCGCGGACATCGACCGAGTAGCAGGCGACCTCCGCCGTCGGACCACAAGCATTCTCAATTTCATTCTTGGCAGCGTTCAAACGATCCTGATCACGGGCAAGGATACTGACGGAGGCGTTTTGCGCGGCAAGCAGTTTTGCTATTTCCAAACCAATGCCACTGCTGCCGCCGGTTACAATTGCATGTCCGGTAGACTGCGCGGACTGTTGCGCATAGTCACTCATTTCACACGGCGTCCGGTTCGCCTGTGTCGGACTCTACCCCGGCAAACAGCCTCAGGCGTTCGTATGCGTGCTCGTCATTCATCTGATGCATGGGATGCTTGAACAGGAATGGGCAAACATCGCCAATGGCGCCCGAAAGACCCCGATCGAGAGCTATTCTGGCGCACCGGATGGCAATACACGACATCGCCGCCGCATTGGGAGAGTCCTCCACAGCCAGTCTAATCTCCATGTTCATCGGAACACCACCGAACAGGCGGCCCTCCAGCCTCATGTAGGCAACTTTCTGGTCGTCAAGCCAAGACACATAGTCAGATGGTCCAACGCGGATATTGTCATCTGCGAGCCGTTCTTCCAATGCGGATTGAACGGCTTCCGTCTTTGAATGACGCTTGGATGAGAGTCGATTGCTGTCCATCATGTTCAGGAAATCAGTATTGCCGCCGACATTCAGTTGATAGGCACGATCCAATTTCGCGCCGCGCATGTCGAACAAATGCGAAAGATGGCGTTGGACGATAGTTGCACCCATTTGCGCTTTGATATCGTCACCGAGGATGGGCAGGCCGGCTTCGGCAAAACGAGCGTTCCATGTATCGTCACTTCCGAGAAACACCGGTATGGCATTGACAAATGCGACACCTGCTTCCAAGGCGCATTCAGCATAGAATTCACTCGCCAACTGCGATCCCACCGGCAGGTAATTCACAAGCACTTCCACACCGGACGTCTTGATAAGGTCGACAACCGCCGACCTGCTCGGCTCAGGCTCTTTGCTCAATTCAAATCCACGCGAAACCGAACTCATCATTGCCGACACGCCATCGAGATCAGGGCCCCGCGCAACCGTGACACCGCTCTTGGGCACTCCGGGGAAGAACCGGGCTGTGCAGTTCGGCTGCGCAAATATCGCGTCGGCCAAATCCTGGCCTACTTTGCGCTGGTCGATGTCGAAGGCGCAAACCACTTCAATGTCGCTAACCGTGTACCCCGAAAGGTCAGGGAACGGGATTCCCGTCATCTCACCATTGGCAGTCTTGTGACAGGCAAGCCCTTGTACAAGTGAACTGGCACAATTGCCTACACCGACCAGTCCAACCCCAATATTATTCATGTCGCAGCCCAGCCGATTTTACTAACTTGGTTGTCCAGATACCCAACCACTCGCCCCACACTTGCGCTGCAGTTAAGACGAAATGCAATCTCAATGCCGACCAGCATTAATTCACCCACAGTTGAAAGATCATTTCCACAAGGAATGCAAGCGGTTGCAACAATTTTTTTCCAGCAATCACAACCGCGCGGGTGATCTTACGTCATGGACCGCCCCGGTCACAATTACATAATGCGGTTTTACCGCATTTTGAGGCGACCCGCGGATTATAAGACCCTGCTCCTCAACGGTTTTCCACTGGGCGGACAGACCCCGGCAACTTTCGCGAAGTAAAAACATCACCTTGCACCCGTGAACAACAGCCATCCGATCGTACAATTACGCCCGTAACTCAATTGCTTCTGACTACCCCTGTTTCATGACAGAAACCACGCTTTACACCAATTTCAGATAATGGGATTGTGCGCGCCAATCGCGTTAACCTCGTCGCCCTCCATTGATCCGTCGCGGATAAACGCCCCCAGGACAAGCACGGCGTCAGGAACAAATGTCCAAGTTTGCAAGTTTGGCTTCTATCCTAATTGCGATGGCTGTCGCCCTCTTTGTCATTGATGGAAGCATCACCAGTTCGCCCAACACTCGGGATGCACGTCAAAACCTGCAATATTCCTTCAACCTGGCCAATGCCATCAGGTCGTGGTCTCATGCCGATTCTTCAATTGGCGGTAATGAAAGTTCAGGAAATTACCGGGAACCTCTTCCGGTGTTCCTGCTCGCATTGCACATACTGATCCACCCCACTCTTGCGGATATTGGGTCGATCGATGAACTGAACAGCGGCGATGCTGTAATCAGCCTAAAACGGCACCATCTGATTTGGGCCGGTCTGCTCATGATTGGTGCGGTACTGCTTGTAATCAAGTTTGGTGGAACCGGTCTTTTGGGCATTGGGGGATCCGTTGTCGCAATTGCTTTCCTGACGGTCGACTTTCTTGTGAGATCAGGTGTCGTCGACCGTTTCTATACAGAAATCCAGGCTGCAACGTTGTTGATGTGGCTAACATATTCGCTCGTGCTGGCGGTCAAAACGCGCCACTGGAAGTGGTTTGTCTTTACCGGCCTCCTTACCGGCGCCCTGGCACTCACGAAATCCGTATTTCTATATATCGGCATTGCAATTCCCATGGCGATGCTTGTTGTCTGTCTGCTGTCGCCTGCGCAGTGGTCGCTGCGAGCCTCTGCGCCAAGATTTGCGGTGATGGCAATGTGCACGATCGCTGTTGTGGCACCTTGGATTGCCCACAATTACATAAAGTATGGTGTGCCGACACTCTCCCAACGGGGCGGCGAGATCCTGATGATGAGGGTCTACAACAATACCATGACCGACGACGAGGCTCGCGGCGCCTTGTATGTCTGGGGACCCAACAACTTCAGACACATCATTGGCGACTACCTTGGTTTTTCGCCAAGAGACCTGTCCAAGGGTGGGCGCCTGCAACGACTCAATCTGGACGGAGATAAAGCCTTTGTCGACGAAGACTGGGCAGCAGAAGTCGCAGGACGTCCCGAAGACGCGCTGACCTACTACACGGCTGCACGCGCCGAGAGGGTGAAACTGCACCGCATGTTGCAAGGTAAAGGTCGCGAGAATTTACATCAGCTGATCGACCTGAAACTGCGCGCCCGGGCATTAGCGACGATCCGGTCCGACATCTACAACCATCTCAGCAAGACGCCATTGTTTCTGTGGCGCGGACTATGGACACGTTCTCCACCAAACTACGTCCAGCTGATTGCCTATCTATCGATGGTCTTTGGGTTTTTTGGAGTCATGATTGCCGGGCTTCTGTTCCGTAATCCGGTGATCGCCGCAGCGACCGTTCCGACCGCAGGCGCCGTTCTCTTCTACGCACTATTCACCCAGTTTCATCCCCGTTTCGGCGACATTCTTGTGCCCGCAATCTATGCCGCCACGATAACGGGATGTGTATTTGTGCTAAGAAAGCTATGGGTGCACCTGTTTCGACGGAACGCATGAGAATCCAAATGCCACACGTCGCAGTGGGCCTGTCGGGTACCGTTTGGCCATCAGCAATACAGGCCTACGCGCGCCAGCGAACCTTAAACGATCTGACAGACACTGGAGCCGGATCAAGTGTGCCGGGCAAAAGAAATTGGATCTCGACCTCCACGAGCACATGGGCTGCGAGCATCGCCGCCTCGATTGGAAAAGTCACTTGCACATTCCGGCCTAACTTCTTGAACCATTTCTTTAAAGTAACCACTTCTCCGGCAATTTCCAGTTGATGCGACTCGAAGCAGGCTATGACGACATCAAATGTTTTCAATCCAGTTGCGGATGGCATCTCGCAATCAATATCAAGGTAGACGAGTCCAACAGTCTCATGCGTCCAGATGGGCACAGGTGCCCGGTAAGCCGATTCCAGATTATCGCGTTCCCATACTTCCATCCAGGAACCATCCTGGCGCCTAGAAGTTTTTTCGTTGCCTGAAGATTTCTCGACCCTCGACCTCCAGCGCCGCGCCCGTTCCTTGGTTGCCGCACCCCAACATGCTCGCACTTCCCGTGTTTCTGCGTCCCAGGTACTCGCCATGCCGAGATATTCGGCTTGAAACAACTCTGTAGTGCTTCCGTTTATCCTGTCCGTCACAAATCCGGGAATCTCGTGCCCCAAACCTCGCACGATGTAGTCAAGCGCCACTTTGGCGTAGACCCAGACGTCCCGGCGTTCGAGTTCGTCGAGAACGACATCCCAATCAAGGTTACCGTCGGCAAGCAAGCCGACCACATCACCGACCCAGTCCTGGGCACCATCTGGACTGTGAAGCTGACCATGGACGCAAGCCGCGATCAGTTGATCTGCTGGGCTGGGAACCAGGACTTCCAGCTTTCCCAGTTGGGTCCTTTGAGCCCTGGCCCAAAGTCCGTCATCGTGGTCGGGACACCGGTTGACGAGCAGCGAATGAATGTGCAGATCCACTTCATTTTTGCCATCCTGGCTAATGCCGATCGAATGGCGCGCCGACACAAACATTGTCTCCAGCCATTCCCGCGACGCATCCCAGCAATTGTTCCATCCGATTGCCGCCGCTAGATCCAGTACGTCAACAAATCGCGCCTTCGGAATGAGGACGTCAACGTCCTGTATGTGCCGTTCACCGCCGTGTGCACCACCGAGAATGCGCCTGCCCCCCCCTTTCAGAACGACAGCCGGAATGCCGGCATCATGGAGTGCCTCGAGTACCGGCAAGGAGGCGTTAAGAACGGAACTGCTCTTGGCCCAGATGTACCGCCGTATGCCATGAATTCTCGGCATGTTCTCAGCAGAAAGCCCCAGTTCACCAAGGCGTCGGGCAACGACGGCACACACGCGCATCTCCGACCAGCCTGCCCGGTCAAAGTCAGTTTCCCGCTCCCAGGCCGCCCAGGCCTGCCTGGCGACATCGACGTCATTATGAAAAGAGGCCTGAAGCAGTAGATGCATGGTCCCGGTCGGCCACATTGCCTCCAGGTCGAGGTCACTCATGTGGTTGTTGCCCTCGGCGTTTGCGTTCGAGCGCCATGCGCGCAACCTTCAAATACCCAGCATCTCGTTTTGCACTGCGCTGTGACAGTGATCCGGAATGAATGCGGCGGCGCAACACGACTTGGGGGAGCATCTCGACCCGCACATCGCTATCACGCATCCGCGCTATCCAGTCGACGTTGTAGCCAGCGTGAACGTCTTCGGGAAAGGCGCCTATCTTCGCAACTGTATCGCTTCGCAATAAAAGTGCGCCTTGAATCCAGCCGTCCTGGGGTTCCACCGGTATCGACCAACCTGCTCGCTCATCGACTGTCGAGGTCGGGCATGCAAACGACTCAAACTGCCCGGACACGCCGCAAACACCCTGATCTCGCTCCAAAACAGCCAGTTGCCACTCGAGCTTCCTCGGGGTCCATAGGTCGTCGGCATCCAGGAACCCGACTATCTCACCCTTGATCTCCGCCACACCGCGGTTGAGGGCGGCGGCGGCACCCATATGATTTTGACGAACTACCCTCACGATAGGCGCGGAAAGTGCGGGATGGTCCCTGGTATTGTCAACCGAACCATCGTCAACAACGATGATTTCATCCGGAGGCACTGTCTGTCCCAGGATACTTTCAATCGTCTCGCCAATGGTCCGGAATGCATTGTATGCCGGTATGATCACAGAAATCATGAACCTTCCCTCGGCCATTGTTCCAGATCACCGGTAAGGATCTGGCGATCCGCCGGCGGTAGCCCAAGCTGGCGGCGGCGGCGGACCGACTTCATGGCGGCAAGACGAAAATCGGATATCATTCGTGGATTCCCGGCGGTCATCATCGAATTACCGTGCCTCCTGTAGTACAGCATCGGTTCGTCAAGTACCGCAAACGGGATCTCGAAATCTCGCATCCGCATTATGAGATCGACATCCTCTGCATAGAGAAAATCGTCATCGAACAGCCCAATCTTTTCGAAGATGTTCCGCCGGCAAACAAGTATGCCGGGATTAGGCAAAACGAAAGTCTCGGTCCAGGAACGGGCGTCTGGTCTTAGGGTTTTTCGATCGAGGCGATCGAACCTAATTGTTGTGCCGCCAACAGCATCCACATGAGGTTCACCCACAAGCCGACTCATTTGTGTTGAAAGCTTGTTTTTGGGCCAAAGATCATCGGCGTCAAGGAAGGAAATGACCTCTCCCGTTGCGTAGTTCAATCCTACATTGCGTGCAGGTCCGGGCCCTTTGCCGGGATCTTCCAGAACTGCAATGCACGCGCCCTGTCCGGCCAGTTCACCGCAGACCGACGCCGTATCGACATCGTCAACGGGATGAACGACAAGTATCTCCTGGACTGAAATATCCTGGCGCATGATTGAAGCAACTGCATCAGGCAGAAAACTTGCCATACCGGCGCACGGGACAATGACTGATATGCTTGGGGTTTCCATTCAGGCATCACCCTTGGTTCTGCCGTGAAGACGGAACTGGGAAAACGTTCCAGCTTCCGATCATTGTTCCAGATCTCCAGTGAGGATCTGACGGTCCGCGGGCGGCAGGCCAAGCTGGCGGCGGCGGCGTACAGATTTCATGGCGGCAAGACGAAAATCGGACTTCATTCGTGGATGCCCCGCCATCATCATGGAATTTTCGTGCCGACGGTAAAACAGCGTTGGCACGTTAAGCACGGCTAGCGGAACCTCCAGGTCACGCATCCTCAAAAACAGATCGACGTCTTCACCATAAAGGAAGTCTTTGTCAAAATACCCAATCTTGTCGAACACAGTCCGGCGGCAAATCATCATCCCCGAAGCCGGAGCCAGGCCGGTGGAAACATTGGCGTCGGTTGAAGGCTTCAACGCGACCTCGTCGAGCACATCGAACCGCGTCGTCAGACCACCGACAGCATCCGCATGAGGCCCTCGCGACAACCGGTTCATCTGCAAAGTAAGCTTTCCTGCCGGCCAGACGTCATCAGCATCCAGAAATGCAATGACTTCACCGACTGCCTGTTCCAATCCAACATTCCGCGCCGGCCCCGGTCCTGTATCAGGCCCTTGAACAACTCGCACTGGAGCCCCATTGCCAGCGAGGTCGAGTCCCACTGACTTGGTGTCGGTGTCAACTTCGGGATGGATTACAAGAATTTCCCGCACCGGAGTATCCTGGTTCAGGATGGAAGTCACCGCGAAGGGCAGGAAATGAGCCATCCCTGAACAAGGAATAATAGCTGAGACGGTCTCTAAACTCATTTACCCAGATCACAGCAAAATTTGCGAAGCAAAGCAAAAAGATGATCTGGGTCGCTTCCCAATTCCAGCCGGTAGGTTGGCAACGACCGGCCAATATTCGCCAGTTTCGACAATGTTCGTTTCTCGCCCCCCTGTAGAATATTCATGGTCGATGGCGCTAGCATGCGCAATCCATGTGTTGCCGTGGCAGATACGATCCGACTCCGGGTGCTGTTTACCACTTGCGGCACGAGAATGGCATTCAGTCGAATTGAGCGAGCTAAAGCGTCCTCTGCCAGTTCGTTGATCCTGCAGAACTTCTTGCCGCCATGACTCTCCACGTCTGTCCAAGCAATGTGCTCCGACGGCGCAAGTGTTCTCGCCAAGTTGGCATCAACTTTAATGGCATCATAAAGTGCATGGACGACCGGAGACGGGCCTTCGGTGTCAACCAGGAGCATATCATCGCCGGCGCTTTTGAATCCTTCTCTCAGAGCCCGGGCAGTTGTGGTTGATTTGCCCGCTCCACTATTACCGACTAGCAGGAGGCCAACATTTTCATGTTGCAGACTTGCCCCATGGACGACCGCATGAGAGGTCGGTACGGTCATCCAGTGCAGAATGCGCCTCAGCGGTGCCGCCCATTCCCAACCCGGCATTTCCGAGCGCCGCGACATGAACATCATGCCTGAATTGGAATCCGCGTTGAACATTTCAAACATTCTGGGCAGTGAACTCCAGCACGCCATCAGCCCGGAACCCGACTTCAAATTGACGTATTGCACGTCTGGCGGAAAGCTGTCAGCAAGCTTGATCACGTTTGTCGGTTCAAACTCTACGAAGTCCGTTACCATGATGGGAACACCATCGTCGGCGGCAACTTCGGCGTGCGCAATCGTGGGCATTATCGACGATTCAAGCTGCTCGCCGACAATCGACAGGGAAATACCATAGGGTCCGAACTTCAGGTTCCGGACACGGCTTCGTCGCTTACGATCAACCTGCTCGTCATTGAAAATTTGACGCAGTACGTCATTGTAATCCAGTGATCCGGACATACCGCAGCGCCTTTTTGTTACGTGATCTGCTTTGGCCAGCCCATGTCGATATCGACTTCGTGGACTGGATCAACCAGCATCATGTCGGCAAGATCTTCAAATGTCTCCATGACAGGAGGGACGAAGTCACCTGAGAAATTCAAAGCGGCTGCATTTTCGACCTCAACAGTCTCGACAATAATCTTGGCCCCAACAAGGGCTTGTACGAATTTCTCCACATCCTTGCAGATCGCTGCTCTGTCTGTGCCACCGCCTTTGGTGATGGCTGACGTGATAGCATCAACGCTGCAGGGGGTTGCCAACATCTCAAAGATCTGAGGCCCACTCCCTGAAAACACCGAATAGGTTCCCAACTTGAATTGAATGACAATTGTCTCGCCGTCAAATTCTTCGGAAGCCGTCGACAGTGAATCCACAACGTAGAAAGTCTGCATCGCATTTCTCACCCGTTTCTGAACGAGTTGTCATAACAGACACAACCAACAATTCAAGGGCCGGCATCCATTATCGGGAAATCGGCCCATACTGTTCAGACAGCCGTCACACACACCGTTGCAGGATTGCTGCCCCCCTGTATGCTAGGAGCCAGAATGGGCAGGAATGTCCGGAAATGAAATGCCACCATGACTACAGAATTCGACCAGGTTGCCCAAACGTCACGCGAGCAAAGTCCTGGCACACAGGGCTTGTCCCCAGCCGCAGCACTCCCCGCCGGAACAGCAGGTAAGGACGGAGAAAGCGGTGACATTGAGCTTTCAATCGTCATGCCGTGCCTCGACGAGGCACGAACACTGGGCACTTGTATTGAAAAAGCGAGCTCCTTCATCCAGGCATATGGCATCTCCGGCGAGATCATTGTCTCCGATAACGGTAGTAAAGATGGCAGCCAGCAGATTGCAGTTGATGCCGGCGCACGGGTTGTAGACGCCCCCACAAAGGGCTACGGCGCCGCCATTACGGCAGGTATTCTCGCCGCACGGGGCCGTTTTGTGATCGTCGGAGACAGTGACGGTTCCTACGACTTCTCGCATCTCGAAGCCTTTGTAGACGAACTCAGGGACGGCAAGGACCTCGTGATCGGAAACCGGTTCGAGGGCGGTATTTCTGCGGGGGCTATGCCGTTTTTGCATCGCTATCTTGGAAACCCTGTCCTCAGCATGATTGGTCGGCTGTTTTTCCGCAGCAACGTGCGCGACTTCCATTGCGGCCTGCGTGGCATCAGCAAGGAAGCCTTCAGCAAACTGGATATTCAGACGACAGGAATGGAATTCGCCTCGGAAATGGTCGTCAAGGCAGTGCTTAGGGGAATGATGATTTCGGAGGTCCCCACGACCCTCAGCCCCGACGGCCGGGACCGTGCACCGCACTTGCGAACCTGGCGTGATGGCTGGCGCCATCTGCGATTCCTTCTGATGTACGCGCCACGCTGGCTCTTCCTCTATCCTGGATTGGTGCTGATGGGCGTGGGACTCTTCGCCATGATGGCAATTCTGCCGGGTCCTCTGCAACTGGGTTCAATCGTGTTCGACGTTCACACGCTGGTTGTTGCAATGGGCGCGATCGTGGTCGGAGGTCAGGTGACGCTCTTCTATCTGTTAGCGCAACGTTATGCTGTAACCACCGGATTGCTTCCCGAAACCTCGAGTTCCCGTGTAATTCAACCCTACATGCGTCTGGAATTTGTCGTTGTTCTGGGAAGCGCACTCTTTGTCACAGGAACGGCCGGGCTGATTTACGCTGTCTACCTTTGGAGCATCACATCGTTCAGCCAGCTCAATTACAGCTGGATGATGCGTCTGGTTGTGCCATCGGTCGCCACAATGGCATTTGGCGTGCAGGCGGTGTTTGCAGGATTTCTCGGCAGCATACTGGATTTGAAAGTTAACTCGGTACCGAAACCAGGACCGGACTCCTAGAGATCATCAGTGTTCCCTTTGGCCGGGTTTGGGCGGAGATGATGATTGACCATCAAGAGCACAATCACCACCGCCACCAACAACATTCGGTCATGATATCGGGGGACCCAACCGGATGTAACCAGAAACCCCAAGTCATTTGCATACAACGCTCCCGTTAGGATCAAAACCTGTTGCGACAGCTTGCCGGACCATCGAAAGAACAGGTATAGCGCCACGAGCGAAGCAGCTATGAAGACCAGGAACCTGCCCCAGGACAGGAATGAACAAACCGTCGAACCATCGAATTTTCCGAGTCGGGCAAGCGAATTTGAATCGTCAGAGTTGAGAAAGCCCCGCCCCCGCCACGCATCCGGCAATGCGTTGCCATATCCGAAACCGTCAGACACACAACCGTTTCCCCGAAACATCCTCGGATATTCCGACAATGATTTAGCCAGATAGTCGAACGGAAACTCCCTCAGCACAAACCAACCAAGTTTGACTCCGGCAGCATTAAACTCACTCCATGTCAGTGTTTCGTCCGGTGGCCCTTTGGCTGCCCTCAGTCCTGCATCCCAGAGATACTGGTCAACTTTGTCTATCTTCAACGCGCGGCGGGCTTTGACTTTGCGGTCGAGTCGGCAAATCTTTTCGTCTGGATAGCGTTCGCAAAACTGATCATAGGACTCTGGAACGTCATTGATCACCTTTGAAGCAACAACCGCTGTGCCAAGTTTGGAGGGGAACCACTCACCCGTCCCGATATAGTTGAGGCTCGATTCAACCAGTATCGAACAGAACAAGACGGCGACAATCAGCTTGGCAGAATACCATCTAAAGCCGGGAAAAAATATGACCGCCAAAATCAACGTGGACAAAAAGAGATATGGATTCAAACCGTGACCAGAGACCGCGATGACACACAAGGCAAAGTCTATCCACGAAAAACGGATGAGCAGCAACAGCAGAGTCAAATAGGCCAGCGCTACCCAGCCATCCGGCATTATTGATGACGTGAAGATCGGCACTCCGGCGGCGAAAGCGCCCACGAGCACAACCACCATCGACACGTTCGGCAACGCCACCGCCGAAAACCGAATGAGAACAACGCCGAAAAGAACGGCATTGACCATTGGAAGGGCCCAGGGACCAAACACCGGAAAAATCAGATTCGCTAAACTTCCCGGGACCACCGAACGGCCACTCGCTCCAAACGGATTCGCCCCGCCATAGCCTCCGGAGTCGTTCTGATACAAGGGAAACCCGTTGATCAGTGCCGGCAGTAGACCCGCAAGTACGAGGATTGTGAACCAGATCCACAGTTGACCGTCAACTGCTGCCGGTTTTCGAACAACGACAGAAATTCGCACCCTGTTACCCCAAAAAACCTCCCGGGCATGGTGCTCGGGAGTGGGAGTTACTATTAAACACCAAGTATTCTTCCAATCGCGGTCCGCACAAATCCAGGTCTACGGATTACACGGCCCACAAAAGAGTTCTTTAGCAGGTCGGAAGTATGTTTCATTTCCATGTGATACCCGTAGCGGAACATGTCTACCAGCCAGTTGTGCTCGCGAACAAGATCTAACCAGCTATCCTCATCAGTCAAACTACGCCAGTCATCATCGTTGATAAAATTCCGGAGATGATCGACGTCCGATGTCCGAGCAGACTGTCGCTCCGCGGCCAGATATATCGCCGGCCGCAGTCTTGACGGCACTCTCTTTGCCCACGGATTAAGAAGTACGTTCCAGTGTTCCCGTGTAACCCGGCCATCCCAGTTCTCCGTGGAGGAGACAATTCTCGTGGCCAGGGCCGAAGGGATTGCCATTACCTCACCCCCACGCGCAACGATCTGGTTCAAAGCTTTCCAATGGAAAAACTCCCGGTCCCCCTCGATAAGATTGTGAGGCTCGACATCGTCGAATGACCCCCGCCCGACTGCGAACAAACCAGTGCCGAAAATGTTCTGGGCGGCGGCCGAACTGACCGGCAATGAGAGCGATAGAATGACATTGGACGATCTTGTCATCGCCGATCCCGCAGCGTCCATGATTCCAAACCGGTACCCGACAACGACTGCATCTGCATGTGTGGATCGGAGCATTGCGACGAGGTTCCCCAGGGCGTCGTCTTCGGCGATAACTTGCGTATGACAGAAGACAAGAATCCTGCTTTTCGACAACTCGGCAACGTCGCCCAAAAATCCCGCTTCATTCCCGTAATGCATTCGTTTCTCTGGGGTATGCCCGGAGCGATCGGCCGAGCTGACTTCCGAAACAAGAGGATGATCGGCGTCCATATGCGGAGGAAAGATGAAAATACCGACACCATCTGCAGCCCACTTCTTGAGTCGGTTTGAATACAGTCCTGGAACACCACGTGCTTCGTCGCCATAAATGACCACTGCCACGTCGGAGAAATCCAGGTCTTGCGTGTCGCTGGTTCTCGCTTCATCGACAAGCTGGCTGTGAACGGCAATATTCTCAAGCTCTGCCCTTGCTGAGTCGAAGGCAAGGGAGCCAGGCACAGTTCCGTCACGAAGCAGCCGCGATAGGGCGTTCGCCAGTTGCTCCGGTTCATCGGCCTGAAGAATGTTTTCCTGATCACTTGCGTCTATAAGTTCGGGAATGCCTCCAACGGAAGACGTTATGACAGGAATGCCGTTCTCCAGGCATTCGTAGATGGTGTAGGGAAGGTTATCCAGTCTCGACGGTATTACCACAACACAGTTTGCACACCTGAGGTAGTTGACCGCCTCGACTGTCCCCAGGTTCGATATAATCTCATGGTCAATACCGTGTTTTTTACAAATGTCCTCAACTTGTTCGACATACTTTTGATCTGCGACCCGACCCAGGAAGGTCAAGGTAAACGGAGACGCGTCAATTTCCTTTAGCCGGTCGATAGCCATCAGAAACCGATCCAGGCCTTTGCGGGTTTCAAGGCGGCCAAAAAACACAATCTCGTCAACACACTGGCGGTCAGAGGCCTGGCGCCTAAACATTCTCGAACTGCCCGGTAAAACATTACGTACGACTACACTTTGCTTCAAATCGGTCATGTTCTCGCCGATCCAGTCCAGCATGTACTGGCTGGGCGACAGAACCAGATCGGCCGAACGCATCATCGATATTTCGAATTCGGCAATATCGTTTTCGCTTTGCCACCAAGTGTCGAAGTTTCCTTGCTTGTGCCAGGCCTGCGGTCCATGTGTGCTTACGCAGACCTTCGTATTGGAAAGTGCAATCGTGGATTTGCTCAGCAGCGCAACATGGCTGCCGATTCCACCGTTTTCATGAAAATGAACGAGATCGAAAGAATGGTTCGACAGGTAATCCGCAACGTCACTGCATATCTTTTCGCGAGGGGGCTCGGGCGTTTCCATTTTTGTTCGTTGAGGCAGGTAGTGCAACGTAACGCCCCGCGCATTCCACATTTCGTGCCAAAGTTCATGGAGAGTTCCATGTCCCATGTGCGGACAGAACAGAACATGCACATCGTGACCAAACGCACTGAGCAATTCGGCAAGGGCAGAAATCGCCGTACCAATACCACCTGTATTGGTGGGGCCCATCAGTTCAAAAGTGACGAAGCAAATCTTGCCTGGTCGGGCAAAAAGACCATTCGGCTTAACCGCTCCCGCTCCACGTCCAAGACTGTTTCTTGACGTGTTCCCGTAGAACAAGTCATCCGCGACTCTCTGCAGGCTGCGGCTCGGAAAGCCCGGAGCATCACGAGAAGTTCGAATCCTCCGGAGCAGAGAGTAGACCCGCAAATTCCGCCGGTCCGCCCGGGTCAGCAATCCTATTGAAAAGAGGTCGTCGCGTGTTAGCCGGCGGGCGTTATCAATCGGGAGGCGATTGTCATGAACGGATAGCCATGCGCTATAGGCATCGTACTCGTGAACGCCTGATTCTTCCTGGCGTTTGTTCTGCAGGCTCTTCAGCAGTACGTCGCGCCACTTGAAATGATGAACGACCGCCCTGAGGGGCGCGCGTTCGGCAGGCCAGTCATTTGGCGGCAAGTGGTTGCCTCGTTTCCTGACGGTACGATCGCTGACCAGCAGGAGCGGGTATTTGGACTTCCAGGTCGCCCGTTCGACCCCCATGCGTTCGCTGAGATTGAAATCGGCACAAGGGTACACGTCCCAGATATCTTGATCGCGTGAAAGGGCTGCCAACTCACCATCGGCAGCGACACGCTGCAACATGTACGCGGGCAATGCGTCGGAACCGAAGACCTGCAGAGCAGCGATCGTCCTACCAACGTTCCGATAGGGCAGTTCCACGAATTCATCGATATCCACGTGGAAGACCCACTTCCCTAGAAGTTTGCCGAGAACCCTGTTGATGCAGCGGCTTTGCAGGAAATCCCCGTAGGCTTCGAAGACGTGTTCTTCCACCACAATGTCACTCTGGCCAGCCAGATCAGACAACGTCGCCGCAGAAAAGTCTCCATGCAATACGAAGTGAAACCTGCGGGCACCCAACTGCCTGTAATGCGCCAGAAAATGAGGGAGTAGATCAACATCGAGAGACCCTGCAAAACAGACAACGCGAATGTCCAGGCTGTTATTTTCTGTCATATTGCTACTGCTGTATCTTGATTGAGTTTGAACACGGTCCATCGTTCAGTAGAGCGTTTTGAGGAACGCAACAATTTCCTGTCTTGTAGACCAGTCTTCAATCCCGTCAAATTGCATTGTCGTTTCCGGCACGACACTTTCCGGTTTGGTCAGAAACTTGTTCAACTGCCACTCATCCCACCAGATTTGCCGGTTTCGCATTCCATTCATCGCCTCTGAATAGAGGTTTTCCGGTCCCTGGGCGAATGGCGCCCTGTAAATGCCGAACAAGGAGATCTTGCTATCACCGCTCTCATCTCGTTCGACCTCGTGGCAGGTAGCACATTGCATAAGAATCTCCCTCACCTGCGGTCGAAGTTTGGCAATCTTGTCGGCAAAACTTGCGTTCGGGTCCACGGCGCGTAGTCTTAGAATGTTGCCTTTGTCCGTCCAGATATTGATAGTCCCGTTTGTCTCCTCGACGATGTCCCGCAACCGCTCGCCCAAGTCTACGCGCTCTTCGAGAATGACGTGATCGCCGTCCAGTCGCAACCGGTGTAGCGAGTTTCCAGACAAGCTGATGACCAGAAGGTCATCGCGCCAATGTTCGCTGAAACGATTTACCGCAATGAGATTGCTGATACCGATGGATGGCACCCAGGCGTAGCGAGGTTTCTCAAAACCTTCGTGACGGCCGTGCTGCGTCGAATTCTTCAGGAAGCGCTCGCCAGTGCCGGTTCCATGTGACACCAACGGCCAGCCGTAATGCCGCCCTTCCAGTATCAGGTTCAGTTCGTCGCCGCCTTTCGGACCGTGTTCCGTCGACCAAACACGGCCTTTGCTGTCCTTTGTGAGGCCCTGAGGGTTGCGGTGCCCTCGTGAAATGTCACGGCTCCCGCCTGTCGCGATGTCTACTTCGACAACTTTTCCGACATCCACTCCCTCGTACTCGTCAGGGGACTGTCTGGCGAAATGCCCCAGCGTCAGAAACAGCTTTGATTCCGAGGTCTGCCATATTCGACCTCCGCTCTCATGGCTAGCATTCGTAATCGGCAGGCAACTTTTTGTCTCGAATCGTGTCTGCCAGCGGCTCGAATGGTCTGTGTCAGATTGAAATAGAAGGTCTTTGTCCAGGGAAGATATCCGCGATGCAAGGCATTGCCTGTCTTCATGCCAGAACGTGTGGGCTGCAAACAATTCACCCGTTCGGGCCACAAACAGCAGATCCGATACACGTCCAGGCCGGGCCGTCGTGCTTGGAAAACGTTTTTTCAGGGCTTTACGCATGGAACGGAAATTGGTTTCCAGGCGCGTGGCAAATCTGCTGATGTCCGGGGATTCACTTGTTCGTGTGTTGACTCTGAAGAAATTGCCGTCCGCATCCGCAACGACAATATCACCGTTTACGATCTCGAGCGCTCCGGAACGCCTGCTATCGGCAGGCACAACCTGCGACAGGTCTATGCGCGTAACTTCAAGGTCCAACAGCGAAGTAGCGATAAACCTGGTAACCGGACCAGCATAAATTGTAGTTGGCGCTTCATGATCCCCGTCAGGCAGGACGACATAGAACACAGTCAAAACGGACAAAAGCGCGAAAACCGCGAGCAAGAATCGCCCTCCCATCCGACCGCGCCCCTTCATGTTTATCTGCACAGAATTCTCACAACGACAAAGGCTACCGTTAGCATCAAAGCGCGCGCCATCCCATACATTTCCCGCCAAGACCAAACAAGTCAAATGGCCAACCACGAACCTCCAGTCGTGTCACAAACTTTGTCATGCAACACAAAAACATGTACCAATCCGGGCGAATTGTTGGAAAGAGTTATCGGGCCGTCTTCTGGATGGCTTGGGGGATCACCGGCCTTGCGGAGGCGTTGCGAAGACTCGCGTGGCTCTTGCGATACGTCACGCAAGCGGCACGTTGCAAAATCAAATTGTTACACTTCCCTTTTTGATTCATTGCATTTGCCCTGCACCTATATTACCCCAGCCCTGTTTCAACCGTTTTCGTTGTCTTGAAAACATCGATAGATTTTGACGCCAGTAAATTTTTTGGGGAAACCGCGTGCTCGGTAAGTTGATTGCATTCCTTTGGCAGACCGCATCACCACTTAAATACGGTGTTGTCGTTGTCGCTGTGGTTGCCGGCCTCTCCCGAGACGGCATCATGTGGGCCATCAATGAATCCGCAGCAGCTGTGGGTACCGAGAAATCGCTGTCCTTCTGGCTGCCGGCTTTCGTCGGCATGTTTTTGCTCTTTCTGCTGTCCACATTCTACTATCACGTACTGGCACAAAAGCTGGTCGGAAAACTCGTCCGCAAGCTCCGGTTACGGCTGACAAGGAACTTGCTGAAGGCGCAACCCAACCTGTTGCAGCGTGAAGGTCACGGCGCGCTTTACCAAATCATGACCCAGGACGTGACGTCGCTTTCACAATTCAGCGGCCAGATTCTCGACACGCTGCCGTCCTTGATATTTCTGTGCATTGCGATGCCGCAAATGTTCCTTCTGTCGACGACAGCGGGATTCTGCGCGATCTTTGTCATGCTGGGTGGTTGCATGGGCTACTACCTTCAGCGAAAGGCGGCGGAAGCCGGCGCGGAGAACATTCGCTTGCTTGAGATTAAATATTTCGAGCGTGTGTCTGACGTTATCTCAGGCTTCCGTCAACTAAGGCTGCACAAACCGCGGCGTCGCGATCTGATGGATGACGTCGAGCATGTTGTCGAAGAAGCCCGCACGGCGCAGTTGTTCGTCGCCACACGGTACTCGATCGGGGAAATTGTTGTTCAGGCCTTGAAATTTGCGTTATTTGGAATCGTTATCTTTTTGGTGCCCCAACTGTCGGACCACACTGCAACCACGGTGTTTCAGATCATTACAGTGGTTCTGTTCTCGCTGACGCCATTCGAGGCAATCGTCACCAAATACCCGGCTTATATCCATGCACGGGTATGTTTCATACGTGTGATGGAGCTGCAGAAAAAGCTTGTCGAGTTTGTCGACGCTCCACAATCGGAAAGTGACGAAGCTCTTGAATTCGAAAAGATCGAGCTGACCGATGTCGTCGCAACTCACTTGGCGCGCGAACAAAGCACATTCCAATTGGGCCCTTTGGACTTCTCCATCAATCGCGGCGAAACAGTCTTCATCGTCGGAGAAAACGGATCGGGAAAAACCACGTTCCTGTCCGTTTTGGCCGGTCTTCTTGAGCCGGTTGAAGGAGACCTGAAAATCAACGGCACGCCCGTAGACATCGAACAGATGGAGCAATACCGGGCCCTGTTTTCGACAGTCTTCACGGACTTCCATTTGTTCAGGAAACTCTATGGCCTCTACCACATCGATTCCGATGCGGCGAAGGAAATGCTGGACAAGGTTCATCTCGGCGATGTCACCGGAATTGAAGACAACCAATTCACCCGCGTCGACCTTTCTGCGGGGCAGAAGCGCAGACTGGCCCTGGCGGTTGCCGCCTTCGAAGACCGCGACATAATTCTGCTCGACGAATTTGTCGCCGACCAGGATCCCGAACACCGGCGTTACTTCTTCGAAGAACTGATTCCCGAGTTCAAGGCATTGGGCAAAACAATCGTTGTCACCACTCACGATCTCAAGTGGATCGCCAATTGCGATCGCCTGTTTACCTTCGAAGATGGCCGGATCAAGTCAGTGCAGTCGTTCGTCGACGGCGAAGAAACGACCTCACGACAGTCCGACACCACAACGGCATCCTGAATGTCATTTCCAAAAAACAGATCAGTCCGAAAAGTTACTCTCCTGGTAAGCTATGTCGAATGACGAATTTGATGTGATCGTGATAGGGGCCGGGCCGGCGGGTCTCACCACAGCCTATTGCCTTGTGGCGGACACCGATCTACGGGTGCTGATTCTCGAAGGAGATGGCAAGTATGTCGGTGGAATCAGCCGCACGGTTAAACACAAGGGTTATCGTTTCGACATCGGCGGTCACCGGTTCTTCTCCAAATCCGAAGAAATCAATGCCATGTGGGACCGCATGCTACCCGATGGATTTCTGGAACGCCCCCGCAAGTCCCGGATCTTCTACAACGGACTGTTTTTCGACTACCCGCTGAATGCAATTCAAGCCCTCAGGAATCTCGGACTCGTGACGAGCCTCCGCTGCGTCCTGTCTTATCTTTGGGCGCGGGCGTTCCCGGTCAAGACCCCCGTCCATTTTCGCCATTGGGTCACGAACCAGTTTGGCGAGCGGCTTTTCGAAATATTCTTCAAGACCTACACTGAAAAAGTATGGGGCATGTCGTGCGACGAGATTTCTGCTGACTGGGCGTCTCAAAGGATCAAGGGATTGAGCCTGACCGCTGCGGTGATCGACGGTTTGCGCCGGTCGTTCAAGTTGCCAGCCGCAAAAGATGTTGCCCATAAATCCAAAACCCTCATCGGTTCGTTCAAGTATCCTCGGCTGGGGCCGGGCATGATGTGGGAGGCGGCCGCGAAAACGATCACAGAGAACGGCGGGACGCTGAAGATGGGGGCGACCGCGACGTCCCTGAGCGCTGAAGACGGTAAATGGTCGGTGCAGTCACGCCTCGAAGATGGCAGCGAAGAGACCTGGACATGTTCCCATGTCGTATGTTCGGCTCCTATGCGCGACGTCGTTGGTGCGATCGACCCTCAGCCTGAATCGGTGGCAACCGCGAAAAGACTTAAGTACCGCGACTTCATCACGGTCGTCCTGATACTGGACCGTCCGCCCCCCTTCGACGATAACTGGATCTACATTCACGATCCTTCCGTCAATGTTGGACGAATTCAGAATTTTGCCTCCTGGTCGCCTGAACTGCTGGGCAATGAGAACACCGGATGCCTCGGCCTCGAATATTTTTGTTTCGAAAACGATGCGCTTTGGAACAGCCCTGATTCCGATCTTGTTGCCCTGGCACGGAAGGAATTGTCAAAAATTGGCCTTTGCAAGGACGCGAACCTGATTGAAGGCGTGGTCGTGCGCCAACCCAAGGCATATCCCGTCTACGACGCGGATTACCAGAGTGTCGTCGACACCGTCAGAACGGAGTTTTCCGACCGGTACAAGGGCTTCCATTTCGTTGGACGCAACGGCATGCACAAGTACAACAATCAGGATCACGCCATGATGACCGGAATACTGACAGCTGAGAACATAGCGGCTGGACACGACAAGCATGACATCTGGACGGTGAACGCGGATGCGGAATACCAGGAGGAAGTCAGCAATGATCGTGCCCGGGCCCTGGCGTCACTCAGACAAACGCCGGAACCGGGCGGTCAGTAATGCTTGTTCGTTATGTCCTTGTAAGTGGCGTTTGTCTGCTGATTGACTTTTCCCTCTACCTGGCAGCCATTCGACTGGGCGTGCCCGCCGCGCCCGCCGGGGCCGTCGGCTACATGATCGGTGCCGTTTCGCACTATTTCCTGTCCGCCACGTTCGTGTTCCAGTCCGGGCGGCGGCAATTCATCGATGTCCGTACAGTCGAATTCTCCTTGTACATCATGACCGCCCTGGTCGGCACGGTTCTGACCACGGCAATAATCTGGCTCATGGTGAACCTTCTGCCGTCAAGCAGTGTCGTGGCCGCCAAGATCGTCGCTATTGGCCTTACGTTCGGGACCATCTATCTGATACGCGCTAGATTCGTGATGCGCTCAGCATCGACTGGTGAAAAAGAACCTCAACCATGAAGCCAACCATTGCCAACCTGGCCGAAGCACCGGGAGACTGGCTCGATCACTTCAGGCGCGAAGGTTACGTCGGTCCGGTCAGGATGATCGATCCGAAGGAAGGCTGGTCTCTGCTCAACCACGTCCGGGCCAGCAAAAAGAAACACACCGACGCCTGGGAAAAGAACTTGGCAACGGTAGACCATATGCTGCACTGGCATGCCACACGGCCTCACATCATTGAAACAATGCGCCATATTCTGGGTGACGACATCAACCTGACACGCGCCAATTTCATTACCCGTCCCCCCGGAGAAGACCACCCCTGGCATTCTGACTCCGAACTTGATAACCGGGATGGCGACAGCGTCATTGTCTGGCTTGGCCTCGACAATACATGCGAAGCCTCTGCCTTCCAGTTCATTTCCCGGTCTCATCTTGCCGGCAAATCGATTCAACAATTGCGCCACGAACGCGCTGTTCCTCGTGACGAGTCAAGCACAGACGAGGTTCTGGGCTGGGCCCGCGAACACGTTGCCGATCCTGAACACGTCTGGCCTGACATTACTGATGGAGAAGCGCTTATTGTAGATGGTCGCCTTTGGCACAAGACCGAAAACAACCGGCAATTCGGCAGGCTTAGTGCCGTGATTTTCCACTACGCGGCCTCCCACATGAAACTGCGGAAACGAGACTACAAGAACTTCGACTGGCCGCTCAAGTGGCTTGAAAACGAAAAAGCACCGGTCATTGCTGTCTCAGGTACTCCGCAATCAGAAATCAACGAGATCGTACCCCCACCTCATGGAACCAAACCAAGTGAACGGCTCTCGCGTGTCGGCATGTCGCTCGACCAACCTCTTGGCGACGACCCTGTCAACAAATGGAAGCCGCGCCATCTTTTTAATGGCGCCACATCGCTCATCAGGCAACTGAATTGCCACGTTTCCGTTCTGTCACCGGGACATTGCCCACACCCACCCCACATCCATGACAGAGATGAAGTCCTGATGGTCCTGGACGGCAAGGCTGAAGTGGTGATCGCCGAACGTCCTGACGATCCTCAGCCTCGGGTAGAATCATTGACGCCGGGTGCCGTATCTTTCTATCCCGCAGGCCAACACCACACGATCCGCAACGACAGTACGGAACCGGTCACCTATTTGATGTTAGATTGGAACAATGCACTAACGGGATCACACAGTCCGCTCAAAACCCTGATCGCGCGCCCACCGGCGACGACCGTGACCAAACCCGAAAACGATTTCCACACTGACTTTCTGTTTGAAGGTGAAACGGCCCATGTGAAAAAACTGCACTGCCATCTCACCACACTACAGCCTGATGCTGGGTATGCGGCCCATCGCGACCCCTATGACATCGCCATTGTTCTTTTGTCAGGCATGATTGAAGTCTCGGAACATGTCATGGAGCCTCAGGGAGTTGTCTTTATGGCGGCCGGCGAGCCGCATGGCATGTGGAACATCGGGACCGAACCGGCGCGTTACCTGGTTTTTGAATGGCACGGCACCTTGGGCAAACGCGTGATCAATTCCCTCACCAACCTTGGCAATCGCCTTCGGTCCAGGTCCTGAGCGCATGTACTCAGGGCTCCTGTGCGTTTTCAGAGTTCGATAATCTGAGCTTTCCCTTGAGCTTCTGCAAGCCGGGCGGCAACTGACGCCACGGCCAGATCCTGCAGGCCAACACCTGTGCCGTCAAACAACGTGATTTCGTCGTCAGAAGAGCGCCCGGGATGGACCCCATTGATCACGTCACCGATCGGGGTAATGTCCGCTTCCCCAATCAATCCGTCGGCTATCGCATGCTGCGCTTCACCAATGGTGACAGACTGGGCAATCTCGTCAGTAAAGAGCGTCGCTGCTGCAATCAGCGCCGGATCAGCCTCCTGTTTGCCTTTCGTGTCTGTTCCCATACAGGCAACATGCGTGCCGGGTTTAACCCATTCCTGCATCATCAATGGCTCATGCGCTGACGTGATTGAGATAATGACGTCAGCCTCGGCACCCAGTTTTTCACGGTCGGTCGCCTCGAACGGCAATCCGATTTCTTCCGCGACTGAAGCTAGAGCGGGCAGCATGTCGGCATGAAAATTCCACGCAACCACCTTTTCGAATTCTCTTTGCTCGGCAGCCGCACGAAGCTGGAACCCAGCCTGATGACCGGCGCCGACCATGCCAAGCACCTTGGCATCCCTGCGTGCCAGGTGTGCAATCGATATCGAGCTCGCCGCGGCTGTGCGCACAGCCGTCAGGTAATTGCCGCCGACCAGAGCATGCAATTGCCCCGAGTCCGGATCGAACAGGAACACCGTAGACTGATGATTGGTCAGCCCCTTCGCCATGTTCCCCGGCCAATAGCCGCCGGACTTCAGACCCAGCGTCAGGCCGGCCCGGTCGAAGCCGGACTTGAAGCCATACAGCGCATCCGCGTGGCCGATGGCCTCGCGGATGACCGGGAAATTGTAGGCGTCCCCTTTCGCCATGGCGGCGAACACGGCTTCTACGGCGGTAAAGGCGTCGGCACGGCCGACGACTTCCTTGCAGGTCTCTTCGGAGACAATCAGCATCGACTCAATGCCCTCTAGTAAGCCAGGCCGCGCGCGGTGATCGGCCAGAGCTTTTCAACCTTGCCGTTACGCACACCGACATACCAGTCGTGCACATTGCAGGTCGGGTCGCAGTGACCGGGAACAAGTTTCAGTTTGTCGTTGACTTTGAGGTGACCGCTGGGGTCCATGATGACACCGTGTTCGTCTGAGCATTTGACGTATTCCACGTCGTCGCGTCCGTAAATCACCGGCAGCCCGCTGTCGACACTCTGTGCTTTGAGACCGGCGTCGCAAATTGCCTTGTCGGCCTTGGCGTGGGACATGACCGAGGTCAGGATGAACAGGGCATTTTCCCACTCTCCCTGATCGATGCGCTGGCCATCCTTGTCGAGAATGCGGCCGTAGTCTGCATCCATGAAGGCGTAGGACCCGCACTGCAGTTCGTTGAAAACGCCTGAATTACCCTCAAAATGGTACGAGCCAGTGCCGCCGCCGCCCACGATGTCGCATTCCAGGCCTTCCGCCTTCAGGGCGTCAACGGCGTCTCTGACCATAGCAACCGCAATGTCGATCTTGGCCTTGCGTTCATCGTAACTGTCAATGTGCTGCATCGCGCCCTGGTAAGCCTGAATGCCGGCGAACTTCAAGCTGTCGGCCCCGTCGATTGCTTTTGCGATGGCGACAACATCCGGCGTCGTCGTCACACCGCAACGGCCTGCACCACAGTCGATTTCGACCAGGCACTCGATCTGCGTGCCGTGCTTGACCGCCGCTGCAGACAGTTCGGCGACATTCAGAATATCATCGACGCAACAAATAGTGCGAGCGCCGAGGTTCGGAATTCGGGCCAGCCGGTCGATCTTGGCGGGATCACGGACCTGGTTGGAGACCAGAACGTCCTTGATGCCGCCTCGGGCAAAACTCTCCGCTTCGCTGACCTTCTGACAGCACACACCGCAGCTGTTACCCAGTTTTTCCTGCAAGAGCGCCACGTCAACGGACTTGTGCATTTTTCCGTGGACACGATGGCGCACGCCCATCTGTTTGGCAAAACCACCCATCTTCGTGATGTTGCGCTCCAGTGCGTCGAGATCGACCACCAGACAAGGTGTCTGGATATCGGCCTCGTCCATCCCGACGGCTGCCGGAACGTTGTAGCCTACTTCAAGCTCTTCAAACTTGGTCATAACGTTCATAACAATACTCCCTTCAAACCCCGGTCGGTGCAGGTTCAGCTCTGCATCCAGGGTAACTTGTTGAGATCGACGTTGCCGCCGGTGATAATGATGCCGACACGCTTGCCGGCGAACACGTCGCGGTTCTTCAGAACCACCGCGAGGGAAACCGCACTTGATGGCTCGATGACAATTTTCATGCGCTGCCATGTCAGATACATCGCGTCGATGATTTCCTGTTCCGTGGCCAGAAGTATGTCTTCCACGTGGTTGGACACAAAATGCCAGGTGAGTTCCTTGAGCGGCACCTTCAAACCGTCTGCAACAGTCTGCGGTGCATCGTCGGCAATAATGTGTCCCGCCTTGAACGACCGCCATGCATCGTCGGCGTTGAGCGGTTCAGCAGCATAGATTTTTGTCGCCGGAGCGATGGTCGACAAAGTCAGGCACGACCCCGAAACCATGCCACCACCGCCTATCGGTGCGACCACTGCATCGAGCGCACTGACTTCGTCAAGCAGTTCCCTTGAACAGGTCGCCTGGCCGGCGATGACGCGGGGATCATTATAGGGGTGGACGAAATCCGCGCCGGACTGCGCAACCACTTGAGCAAATACTTCCTCGCGTGAGGATGTGCTGGGTTCGCACTCAACAACGGTTCCGCCATAGCCCCGTACAGCGGCCTTCTTGGCTTCCGGCGCGGTGCGGGGCATCACGACCGTGACCGGGATCCCCCGCTGGCCGGCGGCATAGGAGAGCGACAGGGCATGATTGCCGGAAGAATGTGTGGCAACCCCTGTTGCAGCGGTCGCTGCATCAAGACCGAACACGGCATTGGATGCACCGCGAACCTTGAATGCCCCGGCTTTTTGAAAATTCTCACACTTGAAGAACAACTCGGCGCCCGACAGTTTATTCATGTAGGAACTTGTCAGGACCGGCGTGCGGTGGATATACGGCTTGATCCGCTCATGCGCCGCTTCCACGTCCTCAAATGTGGGGATGTGAAGGTCGGAGACGGCTTCAATTTCTGCTGGCTTGCTCATGACACCCTCACGCTGCCTTTGACAGGGCAATCCCGGTCGTCGACCGGTAATATTCCTGTGCGGCACTCACGCCCGATCCCAGCTCAATCGGATAGTTCAGGTCTTTCATTGCCATTTCGACGGCAGCGATTCCCGAAAGCGCCATGACGTCCGTCAGCGACCCCAGATGTCCGATCCGGAAGGCCTTGCCGGCCATCTCGCCAAGACCGATGCCGAAGGATACTCCATATGCATCGAACACGTGATTTGCCAGCACATCACTGTTGAAGCCTTCAGGCACGTAGATCGCGCTGACCGTGTCGGAGTACAGGTCCGGGCTTTTGGCACAAAGGGACAGGTCCCAGGCCCTGACGGCTGAACGGACGCCTTCGGCAATCCGGAAGTGCCGGGCAAAAACATTATCCAGGCCTTCTTCAAACAACATCTTTAGGCTCTCGCGCAACCCGTACATGATCTGCAAGGGTGGTGTGTAGGGAAACCCACCGTTCGCGTTCGCTCCGGCCATGTCGCCAAAATCGAAGAAGCAACGTGGGCATGTCGCGGTGTTGCAGGCCTCAAGCGCCTTCTCGCTGACACCGACGATCGCCATGCCCGTGGCCAGCATGAATCCTTTCTGCGAACCGGAAACTGCAAGGTCAACGCCCCATTCATCCATGCGGAAGTCCATCGATGCGAGTGAACTCACACAATCTACATAAAGCATTGCTGGGTGATTTGAGGCATCCATCGCCTGACGGACGGCGGCGACGTCACTGCGCACACCGGTTGCGGTTTCATTGTGGGTAACCAGAACCGCCTTGATCTCGTGGTCCTTGTCGGCCTCAAGCCGTTCGCCGAACAAAGCGGCAGGTGCACCCGAGCCCCACTCGCATTCGATGATCTCGACGTCGAGGTTATGGCGCTGGCACATGTCGATCCAGCGATGCGAGAACATGCCGTAACGCGCCACCAGGATCTTGTCGCCTGGCGACAATGTGTTCGTTATCGCGGCCTCCCAGCCACCGGTGCCGCTCGATGGGAAGGTAATCACCTTGCCGTTCTTCGTCTTGAAGACTTTTTTCACATCCTCAAGTACGGGTGACAGAAGTTCGACGAAATCCGGAGCACGGTGATCGGTTGTCTGAATGCTCATGGCATACCGCAAACGGTCGGGGATGTTTGTCGGGCCTGGTATGAAGACGGGGTTCTGGCCGGTCATGGGTCTTTCTCCACTGGACTTGATCTGCCTCTATCATACCCGATTGTTTTGCAAACGCAATTTTTCTGAAATATTTTTCCATTTTTTCTGTTTAATAGGTATAACGCTGTTTATAAACAAGAAATCGTTTTTCATTTTTACAAAAAATATTTCATTGAAAAAAAATTCCATTCCTATGATCATACGCTCCTGGATCAACTGAACAGCAATGCAGGTGCAGCCTTGGCACAGGAAGCAACACCAAAAAGGTCAAGAGGCCGGCCCCGGTCGACCCTGCCCGATGCCCAGAAATCCACCGTCCAGGCGCTTGACCGCGGTTTGATGCTGCTGATCGCCCTGGCCAGGGAAGACAAGGCCACGCTCACACAACTTGCGTTGCGTATCGGCATGCCGGCGTCGTCCGCACACAGGTTGTTGATGACCCTGCAGAAACATGGATTCGTCGAACTCGATGAAGCAACCCAGGAATGGATGGTTGGCGTCGAAGCATTTCGGATCGGGAGTTCGTTTGCCGCCCGAACCAATCTGGTTGAGGCCAGCCGCGAAATCATGCGCCGCCTTATGGAGGAAACCGGAGAAACCGCAAACCTTGCCATCGCTGATGACGGCGATGTTGTTTTCATGAGCCAGGTGGAAGCGCACAATCCCATCAGGGCCTTTTTTGGTCCCGGCACCCGGGGTGCCATGCACGCATCGGGCATCGGCAAGGCCCTTCTTGCGGACCTGCCACAAGGCGACGTCGAACGCATTCTGCAAAAGAAGGGTCTGCCGGAATTCACATCGAAAACGCTCACGTCACCCGATGCCCTGTTCTCCGACCTGGCACTCACCCGTGCGAGGGGATGGTCGCTGGACGACGAGGAACGCCATTCTGGAATGCGCTGTGTCGCCGCGGCCGTCTATAATGCGTTTGGCGAGGCCATCGCCGGCATTTCGGTCTCCGGACCCGCCGTCCGGTTTCCCGATTCAGTGGTTCCGGAACTGGGCCCAAAGGTCAAACGCGCCGCCGACGAAGTGACCAGAACAATTGGCGGCAAGCACAGGACACAGACGACCTAGAAAACCAGACCAGATCCAGAGGTCCCGCTACTGCCCTCTTTCCAATGGCGCTTGGAGCTTTGCCCGGCCAGCGGTGTTCGATGGAACTCGCAAACAAACCCGAAACCTGAATGTCTCCTGCCACTAAGGTTTTCCTCTTTAGATGATCAGGCCGCTTCGGCGTGCTCGTGACAGATCTCCTGTGCCTCTGCGGGAAGCAAAGGCTCATCGAGGAGCGAGCAATAAGCCCCATCCTCTCGCTCGCGATGAAACCTGCAAGTTAGGCACACACCGAAGCTCTTGCTTCCCTGGGCACGGAGCGCATTCCGGGCAAGCGATGTCAACAAGGTAATGAGTTGATCTATTTCCGGGTGCGAGAAACCATCCAGCGCTGCGTGGGACAGGGATTGACTATCCAGCAGTTTGGTTCCGGCACGGGTCACGTCGTAAGAGATGCTCCGCTTGTCCGTGGTCGAGCGTCGTTCAACAATCAGTCCTTTTCGGGTCAGCGCTTTCAGGGTCTGGGAAACGGTGCCTCGGGTCGAACTGAGGTATTCGGCGGCATGCGAGGGTGAACGTGAAAATCGGTTCGCTCGTGCGAGATAGGCCAACGCGGCCTTCTGGGCGGGATTGATTCCGTCGCCCCACTCCTCAGAGGCGTAGACCCGGAATATCCGATCCAGCAACGCGCGGGCTTCATGGTGCCTGTCGCTATTGGGGGAATCATCCTTGTTCTTGCTCATGACGACATAATAGCGACTCGAAATAAAGATTGCAATAGTTTCGACTCGCTATTATACGGGAAACACGCTTAACTCAAAAAGGAGATTTCCATGAAACCATTGTTGATGACGTCAGCGGCCCTGATCGCTCTCACGGGCGCCGCTTGCGCCGACGGCAGCCACGCCGCGGACATGCATGATGCGGTCAAGTCAGCATCCGACAAGGAGAAGGTGGCATCGTTTGACATTCTGGCAGCCCACGTCCATCGAAAAGGCCAGACGGTTACATTCCACATGACGACGAACGGTGTCGCCGGTGCAAACAAGCCTAAACCGACAGGCAAGCTTGCCGGTGCTCCTGTGTACTCGTATGTCTGGCCTACATCCCTTGACCCGTCGACAGTGGGCTTTGAAGAAAAAACCGGAATACTGGCGCTGGCCGCGACCAGCCATCCGGATTTTGATGATACCCCGCTCTTTGACGAAGACGGCGACGGTGATCCTGCCAATGACGGGACCAAATGGCACAGTCACTGGGTTGTGCTGACGCCGACCAAAGGTTGCGGAGACAGAGCCCTGGGTGTTCGGGACATCCCAAAAGGGGAAACGCCCGCCATGCCTGCCACATGGCCCGGCCTGCCCATATTCATTGATAGCCCCGGGTTCTCACCGCTTTTCGACGGGCCGGAAATCAAGATCAACGTCTCGTTCTCAGACGCCGGCCCCCTTGCCGGGGCTTCCTACGATGGGGTCACGTCAGCCTTGAAAGTGAACGCAAGCGTTCATGCGCCATTGCTGTGCGTCACCGATGTGTTCGACGTTGCGTCCGGCGACCTGAGCCTGCCCGGAAAAATCAAGTAGCGTTCATAATGGGGAGGGTGATTTTCGGTGACGCTCCGGCGATTCCCGGCCCTCCCCACCGCAAAGGTGTCATGGTTCGCCGGATCGACCTTCAACCGTGCCTTGCGGTTAGTCCGAGCGCGCGCGGCTTGCCGCAAATCTGAGTGTCAGCCAGAACCCGAACGCCCACGCGGCCCCGTAGACCACCGTGTCCGACCACATCCGCGCATCGGCACGCGCAATGAGAGCTGCCTCCGCGCCGGAACCCACCGCCACCGCCGCTTCCATGATCACAATCAGCAGGAAGTTTGCGATCCCGTAGGCCGTGCCGGTGGCCGTCCAGACAACGATCATCCGTGCCACGAAACCGCGCCCGCCGCCATGCGGAAACCAACCGACGAGCGCCTGTGACAGGAAATAGCCAAGCACGACACCACAAAGCAGGCTCTGGGGGATCTCGCGCAGTCCCATGTTAAGGATCGCCTCGACCGAGCCGGTTGCGTCTAGCGGAACATCGGGCAGGAGGAAGGTCGTAAACAGAAATTGGCTGCCAATGAGGGTGGCCAGTGCGGCAAACGTCGCGCCCACCACTCCCCAGAACGGTGCCATGGTGAAGCGCGGCAGCCAGATCTTCAACGCGAGCGCCGGTCCGATCATGACGTTGAAACCGGCCCACAGATAAAACCCCGGACCGGCACGATCGAGCCAGTAGGTCGGGCCGGGCGTGGCAGCCAGGTTGCCGAAGGCACCGGAGGCGACGATCGCCCACACGGTAAGTGCGGCACCGGCAATGCGCAGACCGGTCAGCGGTGCGCCAACTGCTTCCCCCACAGGTGTGGCTTCCCGGGGCGGTGCCTGTTGCGGCGCTGCCTGCGCGGGCGAATACGTGGTGACAATCTCGTCGACGCCAAAAGCGCGCACCAGCCTGTCCGCATCGCTGGCAAATCGTGAATGGCTGATCTCCACCGCATGCCGCCGCGCCAGGGGCCTGAGTGGTTCCGGCAACTCCTCGGCGGCCGGCATCTGCGCTCCGTCGACCAGCACCGGGATGACGCGAATGCCCTGCTTCAGCGCCGTCTGGACCTCGACACGCACGAAGTCTTCCGGATCGTCGAGCCGCCGTACGCCGCTCGGAGTCGCCGCGTCGAGCCAGTGGCGCCCGATGACAGCCAGCAGCACATCACAGCCCTGCACCGCATCGTCCAACTCACGCACGAAGTCGACACCCGGCACCATGGCGTCCACGTCCATGAACAACGCTTCTCTCGGGAAACTGTCGGCAAGCCGGTCGTATAACCGCCCGGTCGACCCCGGCGCATCGTCGCGGCGATAGGAGATGAATATCTTCGGGCTTGGTGTCATTGGCATGGAACGTCTGAGACAAGGATAGGATTGTGCACCCAACGTACAGTTCGACGTCCCACTGTACAGGTCGAACACGCATGGCGCCACTTGCGGGAGAACCATGGCACCGCCGACACTTGCTGCTCCAACGAACAGGACATGACGGCCGCCCTCGGCACATCAAGGGCACACAGGCGTTACGACGCCGGGTTGTCCTTTGCGACCGCTTCGAATTCCCGCTCCAGACGCCTTTCGAGCCTGACCAGATCCTCAGGCAGAGGTTGCCCTGTCGCCTTCAACTGGTTGAGTTCCAGGTGGATCTGCTCAAGAATCTCGTGAGCGTCCTCTGGCTGGTTTTCCATGTCGGTGAGGAGCATGTTTATCCTCACCATCAGGTCTTCGAATACCATTGCTGCTTCTCCCGATTTTGAGTCCGATCAGTGCGACATCAGCACGGGAATTGTCATGTTCTGGAGAACATATTGCGCCGTGCTGCCAAACAGAAGAGTGCCGAACTTACCGCGACCGTAGGCCCCCATCACCAGGACGTCTGGCCGGGTCTTATCGCAATGCTCCAGAATGGCGTGGCCCGGTTTGTCGCTGCCGGGATTGATCTGCACCAGATTGGCATTGATCCCGTGGGCCTCGAGATGAGCGATCAGGTCGTGTTCCGGAAGCACTCTCTTGTCTTCGTCCGCCTCGCTGGAAATCAGGCGAATGACATCGAGCCGCGCCTTGGTCTCCAGTATCTGCATCGCATCGGTAAGCGCACGTGCAGCCGATCGGCTGCCGTCCCACGCCACCGCAGCTTCTTCCTTGAACGGTTGCGGTTCATAGGTCCTGGGCACAGCGATAACCGGTTTACCGGACCGCAAAAGCAGTTCCTCGGCACTGAGCGAGCCGCTTCCCTCCTGGTCCACATTGCTGAATTGCCCGGTGATCAGCATGTCGAAGTAACGCACGTAACGGGGCATGAGAACATCGGGCCGGCCCTCGCACGTGATCCACTTCGTCTTGCCGTCAAAACCGGTTGACTTGATTGCTTCGTGGAAAGACGCCTCAATCGATTTCTCCACGTCGAGTTCGGCTTCGTGCAGGTTTTTCAGAACCTGTTCGGGAATCCAGCGTCGGATGTGACTTTCGTATTTCTCCTGCTGGTAAACATGCAACCCCGTAATCGAGGCGCCGTACTTACCCGCCATCTGGGCTGCAAACCGGATGGCACGGATGGAACTTTCATTCCCGTCATAAGCAACGAGAAGATCTTTGATGGCCATTTGGAGCCCTTTCGGATGGTCGGTTGCCGGATCAACACAGAACCCTATTCTGGTTCATTGGAGTCCGGGACAGGTTGATTGATATCAATTGTTCCACATTGCCGGGTCCGAGTGAACCTGTTTGGTTCAATTCGCCCGTTAAACCAATGAGAAAATGGACGATCGCATCGTTGCGGCAGGTTCATGTTTCCGGTGTTATGGTCCGGCAGTCTGGCTGGAAGCGGCGCCCACACCACATTGAATTTTGCCTCATCGCGCCCAACTTAATAGATTACGCAGTTATCGCCGGGTCGACCGGATTGGGAGGAAAATATGGCAAATCGTGCAATCCTTTGCATTTGGATCATTCTCGGATTTGCACATTTTCAGGCTATACCCGCCAAGGCCAAGGACGCGGACAGGCATATAATTGTCAAGGAAAACAGCGACTATTTCGGTTTCGATCTGAAGACTGAACAGAATGTATCGCTGGATCAGTGCAAAACCTTGTGCCTGGGCAATCCTGCCTGCAAGGCCTTCACTTACAATATGTCGGCGCAGTTCTGTTTTCTGAAGTCCGATTTCGGTCCGCTTAATGGGTTCTCCGGTGCCGTCGCCGGTCGTGTGGCGACCAAAGGAACCGGCCCGGATCTGGGGGCACCGCCAGAACTGTCTTTCGTACCGAACTACCTGATCGACGAGGCCAGAAAATTCAGAGCCTCGCTGGCGTCCAGCAAATCCCTCTCGACCAACCTTGGGTTTGCCGCGGTGACCTCGGTCGCGCGCCAGAACCTGGCGGGTGGCAACACCAAAGTTGCGTCCGACTATCTCAGTGCTGCCCTGAAGATCGATCCGCAGGACCTGGCCGTCTGGCTTGAGCTGTCCGCCGTCGCCCACGTGCATCGCACCAAGAGTTCCTCCGAACGCCGCTTCTACAACAACATCACCACATCCGCCGCCATCAGCGCCTATCGCCTGTCGCGAACGAAAAGCACACGTGCCGCCGCCCTCGCCCATCTGGCCAGGGGGCTGGAAGCACAACGTCGCTATCGCCCGGCAATCACCGCCTATGATCGCAGCCTCGAGCTCAATGACGTTGCGGCCGAACGCACGGCATTTCTGGAACTGCGCCGCAAACACGGGTTCCGTGTTCTCAACCACACAGTGGATTCCGACAACCTCAATCCGCGCATCTGTGTTCAGTTCTCGGAAAACCTCAACAAGGCCGCCTCGGGATATGAGAGTTTCCTGAGTGTCAACAAGGCGCCGCCCCAGGCGATCGATGTCAGGGATCGCCAGATCTGCGTCGAAGGCCTGGACCACGGCAAGAGCTACAAGGTCGGCTTGCGTCAAGGCCTGCCCTCATCGATTGGAGAGAACCTGCTCAACAATGTCGATCTCGATGTTTACATCCGCGACCGCCAGCCCGCCGCCCGGTTTACCGGCAACAATTTTGTCCTTCCGCTGGCTGCCCGTCGGGGAATTCCGCTCGTGACCGTCAACACCGACAAGGCCGACCTGAAACTCTTTCGCATCGGCGAGCGCGCTCTTTCCCAGTTGTTTCAGGGGTGGCAGTTCCTCCAGCAATTGAACCCCTCCCAGGCGGAATATCTGACCAACGATATCGGGGAGCCGGCATGGCAGGGATCGGTTGCCATCAAACCCGACCTGAACAGGGAAGTTGTCACCTCCATTCCGATCGACGAGGCCTTGCCTAATCGCAAACCAGGCGTCTACCTCCTCACGGCACAACCCGCCGACCGTCAGCCCGGTACGTCCGAGGCGGCGGCGAGCCAGTGGTTTGTCATCTCCGACATCGGTCTCACCACGTTCAGCGGCAACACCGATCTGCAGGTGTTCGCCCGATCGCTTGCATCTGCCACACCCATGGCCGGCGTTGACGTCACATTGATCGCCCGCAACAACGAGGTGCTGGGCACAGGCACGACCGACGCTGACGGCCAGGCCAAATTTGACGGAGGCCTGCTCCGGGGCAAGGGCGGACTTGCACCGTCCGTCATCACCGCAAAGCGAAGTGCCGGCGATTTTGTCTTCCTTGATGTGTCGAATCCCGGATTCGATTTCTCCGATCGTGGCGTCGCCGGGCGTGCAGTTCCTGCAGGCGTGGACGTTTATGCCTGGACCGAAAGAGGCATTTATCGCGCCGGTGAAACCGTTCACGTGGCCGCCCTTGCCCGCGATCCGTCGGCACGTGCGATCGACAATCTGCCTCTCACCTTCGTATTCAGGCGCCCTGACGGCGTCGAAGAACGGCGTCTCGTTGACTCAGGAAAGTCTTTGGGTGGTTACGCGGTCGAATTGCCCTTGACGACTAATGCCAGGCACGGTACGTGGCGGGTCCAGGTTTACACCGATCCCAAAGCGAATCCGGTTGCCGATCAGCGCTTCCTGGTCGAAGACTTTCTGCCTGAGCGCATCGATTTTACCGTTGCCGCAGGCCAGCAATCGATCGCTGTCGGGCAACCAGGTACCGCGACTGTCAACGGCCGCTATCTTTACGGCGCCCCGGCATCCGGCCTCACCCTTGAAGGCGAACTGGTTGTGCGCACGAAGCGTGATCGCAAAGGATTTGCCGGTTACCAGTTTGGCCTGTCCGCAAAGCAGGAAACCGTCTCTCAGCGATTTCCGATCGAAGGCATGGCGCCACTCGATACTGACGGGACAAGCACCTTCAGCTTTCTTCTCGACAACATCGCGGCCACCACCAGACCGTTGACCGCCGATCTTGTCGTGCGCATGCGCGAAGGCAGCGGCCGCGCCGTGGAACGCAAGACCGCCGTCGCTATCAAGGCACCCGGCGTCATGATCGGTGTCCGCCCTCAGTTTGATGGGGGCCAGGTTGCAGAGAATTCATCTGCCGGTTTCGAGGTCATCGCTGTCGATCCCGGAGACGGCATGACCGGCCTGGCGGACGTGGCCTGGTCGATCGTGAAGGTCGAACGCAACTACCAGTGGTATCGGAACGGATCCTCCTGGCGCTATGAGTCCATCGATCTGGAGAAGAAAGTCTCCAGCGGCAGCTTCGACATCAAGGCGGAAAAGCCATCGAAAATTTCAGTCCCAGTGGACTGGGGTCACTACCGGCTCGACATCGAGACAGCCACCGCAAACGGACCTGCGACCAGCATTGAATTCAACGCAGGTTGGTTTGTGCAGGCAAAATCGACAGAGACGCCAGACGGTCTCGAGATCGCCCTGGACAAGTCCCAGTACGAGGCGGGCGACATTGCCAGATTGAAGGTATCCCCGCGTTTCGCCGGTGAAATGCTCATTGCCATCGGCACTGACAGCATCGTCGAGACCATGTCGGTTGCGGTCCCACCGGAAGGAGCTACTTTCGATGTGCCCGTCGGCAGTGACTGGGGCGCCGGCGCCTACGTGCTCGCGACCCTCTACCGTCCGGGCGACGCAGGCACCTCACGCATGCCCGCGCGCGCCATCGGCGTCAAATGGTTGTCCGTCGATCCTCAAGCGAGAAATCTGGCCGTGTCGCTGGGCGCGGACGCCCAGACCCGACCGCACGAACCTCTGAAGATTCCCGTCATGGTTTCTGGCCTCACGGCCGGGCAAGAGGCCTATGTCACGGTCGCCGCCGTGGATGTCGGGATCCTGAACCTTACAAACTATCGCAGCCCTGATCCGGTGAAGCGGTACTTTGGGCAACGCAAACTTGGCGTTGAAATGCGTGACATCTACGGTCGGCTGATTGACGGTTCCCTGGGCGCGACGGGCAGATTGCGCACCGGTGGCGATTCTGCCGATAACATGAGTGCCGATGGCAACCCACCCACGGAAAAACTCGTTGCCTTCTTTTCAGGGCCCGTGCGCCTTGACGACAACGGCCAGGCGGAAGTGACTTTCGACATTCCGCAGTTCAACGGCACCGTGCGAATCATGGCAACGGCATGGACGGCCGATGGGGTTGGCGCTGCCGAGGCCGAGACCGTGATCCGTGATCCGATCGTTGTCTCCGCCAGTCTGCCAAAATTCATGGCCCCTGGCGATCAGGCCCGGTTGCTGATCGACATTGCCAATACGGACGCCCCCGCGGGACAATACGCGTTCGACATTGAAACCAGTGACACCCTCTCGCTGAACCGGGATCAACTGGCATCGTCCATTGATCTGGTTGCGGGACAGCAGACAAGCCTTGCGGTTCCAATCAGCGCCCAATCGGCTGGAGAAGCCTGGGCCAGAATCCGCCTGTCACGCCCGGACAGTGTCGAAGTGGAACACGAGATATCGATGAACGTCCGGCCCGGCCAGTTGCCGGTTACCCGGAAGATGCAAGTGGCGCTGGCCGCAAACGGTGGCAGTCTGATGGTCGACAGGACGCTGTTTGAAGACAGCCAGCTTGATGGCGCCAAGATCAGCGTCAGCGTCGGGCGGGCATCGGCCTTCGATGTCCCCTCCCTGATCCTGCAGCTGGATCGATACCCCTACGGGTGTGCGGAACAGGTCACCAGCAAGGCCCTGCCCCTGCTCTACTCCAGTGACTTTTCCACCGGAATTCCAGGGCTCGACCAAGCTGTTGTCAGGGACCGGATACAGAAAGCCATCAACACGGTCCTGTCCTATCAGTCCAACAGCGGCGGTTTCAGCCTTTGGGGAACCCAAGCCGATGACTTGTGGCTGGGCGCCTACGTCACGGAGTTTCTGACCCGGGCTTCCGAGAAGGGATACGATGTTCCGGCTCGGCCCATGAAACAGGCCCTGCAGAGTCTTCAGAACGTACTGGCATACCGCAACGATCTTGCGAGCAACGACGCAGCCGTGGCCTATGCGCTCTATGTGCTTGCCCGCAACAGGCTCGCCTCGGCGGGTGATCTGCGATACTACGCCGACACCCAGCTGCAGTCGTTCAGAACGCCGATTGCACGGGCACAACTGGCCGCCGGCATGGCACTCTACGGTGACCAGCAGCGCGCCAAGCGCACCTTCAGTTCAGCCTTCCAGCTGGCAAAGGAGAACGCCGTCTCCGAGGGCGGGCAGTATCATTATGGCTCCAGACTGCGCGATGCATCGGCCATGCTGGCCCTGGCATCCGAGGCCCGCCCGGAGCCCTCTGACACGGCCGGAATGATCGAGTTGGTATCAGCGCTGCACAAGGCCGACACCTACACCAGCACGCAGGAACAGGCCTGGATGCTGCTCGCCGCCCGCGCGGCAAAGGCTGCCGATGACACCATTTCTCTCAGCGTCAACGGCCTGCCCCACTCCGGGGCTCTTGCCCGGCGGATCGAAGGCGGCGATCTTGCCGATTCACCACTTCGTGTCACCAATCGCCATGGCGAAGACCTGCAGGCAACCGTCACGACCATCGCCGTGCCGGCACAACCCCTGGCCGCCGGCGGAGAGGGCTTCACCATCGAGCGGACCTACTACCGCCTCGACGGGACCCAGACGAGTGTCAGCGACGTCACCCAGAATGAGCGGTTCGTCGTGGTCATCAACGTGAAACAGCTCAATGACCTGCCCTCAAGGCTCGTGGTCACCGACTTGCTTCCCGCGGGCTTCGAGATCGACAACCCTCGCCTGATCGGCAGTGCTGATCTTGGCAACTTCAACTGGTTGCCTGAGACCGCCGTGGCGCATTCCGAATTTCGTGACGACCGCTTCGTCACCGCCTTTGACCGCGCCAAGGGCGGCGAAACCCAGTTCACCGTCGCCTATACGGTCCGCGCTGTGACTCCGGGCCGATTCACTCACCCGGCCGCCAGCGTAGAGGACATGTATCGGCCTCAACTCTCTGCCCGAACCGCGAGCGGCTGGATGCAGGTCGCCAGACCCTAGACCGTAAGCATGAAGCCGAATGTTCATCGCTCACTGAAGATTGCCGCGGCAGCGGTGGCGGCAGGCATGTTCCTGACAGCCGCTGCCGTGCCGGCCTTCCTGGTGTTCGATCACTTCAATCCGCCGCCTCTCGACCGCGCCAATGAAGTGTCCGTCGAGGTAGTGGACACTGATGGAAAGCTGTTGCGGGCGTTTGCAACCCGTCACGACCGCTGGCGTCTCCAGACGGGCTTGAGCGATGTCGACAGTGAATTCCAGAAACTTCTGATCGCCTACGAAGACCAGCGCTTCTGGACCCACCCCGGGATCGACATCAAAGCGGTTTTCCGGGCGTTCGGGCAGATGGTAAGCAACCGCCGCATCATCTCCGGCGCCTCAACCATAACCATGCAACTTGCCCGCCTGCTGGAGCCGCGCAAGCATCGCTCCCTGCAATCAAAGCTCCTTCAGATGGTGCGCGCTCTGCAGATCGAGCGCCGCCTGACCAAGCAGCAGATTCTCGAGCGCTATCTCATGTTGGCCCCTTATGGCGGCAACCTTGAAGGTGTCCGGGCCGCGTCCCTTGCCTACTTCAACAAGGAACCCAAAGGGCTGACCCTTGCCCAGTCTGCCCTGCTTGTGGCCCTGCCTCAGTCCCCCGAACGCCGCAGGCCGGATCGGTTTCCGGCCGCTGCTCGCGCTGCCCGCGATACAGTTCTGGCGCGGGTTGGCGCCGCGGACATAATCGCCGAAGGAGAAGTGCAGCGTGCGTCGGCGACACGTGTTTCCCAGAAGCGTTTTGCCCTGCCGCATCATGCCGCTCATCTGGCCCAGCGTGCAGTGCAGACGAACTCCGGAAAGACCCGCCTCCGTGTGACACTGAAGCGGCACCTGCAGCACTCACTTGAAGAAGTTGCGCGAGACTCGATCAGGCGGTTTGGCCAGAACGTCTCCCTGGCGATAGTGCTGGCGGATGCCCAGACCGGGCGTATCCTGGCAGAAGTCGGCTCGCCGGATTACCTCAATGCCGAGCGCGCCGGTTGGGTCGACATGACCACCGCTATCAGGTCCCCGGGCTCTGCCCTGAAGCCTTTCATCTACGGACTGGCATTCGAAGAAGGTGTGGTCAGACCCGAGACCCTGATCATCGACCGTCCCGCCAACTTCGCCGGTTACCGCCCTCAGAATTTCGACCTGCAGTACCAGGGTGAAGTCAGTGTGCGAAAAGCGCTTGAGCTCTCTCTGAACGTGCCGGCCGTGCACCTTCTGGAAGCGGTTGGTCCTGCGCGCCTGATGTCGAAATTCCGCAAGAGCGGTGTCACCGCGGTGGTGCCGCGTTCCGACAGACCTGGTCTTGCCATCGGCCTGGGCGGAGTCGGCATCTCCCTGAAAGGGTTGACCCAGCTCTATATCGGGCTTGCCAACGGCGGCACGGTAAGCCGCCTGCATAATGTTCCCCTAAATAAACCCGCCAGTTTCAACGCCAACAAACCGGCTCTCCTGCAACCGGATGCCGCCTGGCACGTCACCGACATCCTGTCCGGCACGCCGCCGCCGGTGGGGACACGCGCAACCGGTATCGCCTACAAGACCGGCACAAGTTATGGCTACCGTGATGCCTGGTCGTTTGGCTATGACGGCCGCCATGTCATTGGCGTCTGGGTTGGGCGGGCCGACAATGGACCGGTCCCCGGCCTGACGGGGCGAACAGCTGCCGCACCCATCCTCTTCGAGGCCTTTGCCAGAACCGACCTCAAACGGACGCCATTCGCATCACCGCCACCGGGCGCCCTGCGCACCGCGCACGATGAATTGCCCATCACATTGCAACGTTTCAGGCCCGGATCAGTGGCATTCAACGGCATCCGTTTGCCTGAACCCGCGCCGCAGATCATTTACCCTCCACAAGGCGCCCGGGTCATCCTCGGTACGACCGCCACAGGCGAGGCTCTGCCTCTGGTAATGAAACTACAGGACGGCCGGCCGCCCTTCCGGTGGCTGGCAAACGGCAAGCCCTTTGCGCCCGGTTCCCGAAAGCGGATCACCACATGGACGCCTGACGGCAGCGGATTTTCCACATTGACCGTCATCGACGCCGGCGGTCGTGCTGCCAGCGTCAGCGTTTTCCTCCAGGCGGAGGAGTAAGTTGATCGTGAAGTCCCACTCCGGTGTACTGACACGAGCTTATGAGATGGAGCCGAAATGAAGAGAGTCCTGGCCTGTGCGATCGCAATCCTGTTTCAATTGATCCCTCCGAATTTCGCTTCTGCGGAGACGCCCCCCAAAATTGTCGCAACACTGGATCTCGCCAGAAAGGACACAGCCGCGACAGACGCTTTCTACACAGCACTCACCAAAGCCGAGCGTGAACCGTTCTATCTGAACCTGACAATCAAGCCCCATCAGGACGCCGACGAAGCGGGGTACACACTGAATGCGGACGTCCCTTCTGCGAACGGCTCATCCGGGAACACCGGCGACATGCATGTCTGCGGCGACGGCATATGGGGGACAATCGATAATTTCAGAGCAGTCTACAAGCTCGGGTTCAGGCCATTCGAAGACAATCATTCCGGTGTGGAAATCACTATTGGAGATCGCGTGCGATTTCCGTTTCACAATATGATTTGCTCATCCGAGGGATACACCTCGACGAAGAGAACGCCACTGTTGATCGAAGGCCATTTTGTTGTCTCGAAGGCAACCATACCAACAGCGATTATCTACACCCTGTTCCCGTTCGATCCTTGATTGGCTAGCCCAGCAGTTTCAGCAGCACTCGATACGCTCCGTCGATATCGGCTTCGACAGCGCCTCTCGCCGCCGCCTTGTCGCCTTTCCGGATCGCCTTGATCATCGCCGCATGGTGCCTGTTGGCCTGTTTCGGATTACCGGACTCGTGCAACAGGCTGAAATAGGGGCTGATCTGAAGCCAGAGATTTTCTACGACATTCAGGGCTGACGGCGAATTTGCGGTTCGGTAGATTTCGAAATGAAACGCGCGGTTGCCGCGCAGGAAACCCTTCACGTGCCCGTTCACAACGGCATTCCGCATGTCCGCATAGTGCGCCTCGAGAAACGCAATGCCGGTCTCCGTGAAATTGCCTACCGCCCACTCGGTGACAAACCCTTCAATCTCCCTGCGGACGTTTCTCAAGTCTTCAAGCCGCTCCACCGTCAAGGGAGGAATGCCGATGGACCGGCCCGACACCACCGTCAGCGCATTGGCGGCCGTGAGGCGCTTGAAGGCTTCGCGCACGGGCATGGCACTGACCCCCAGCGAATCTGCCAGGGCCTGAATCGTCACAAGCTGTCCCGGTTCGATTTCACCGTCCAGGATGAGGTTGGACAGTTGCCGGTAGACCCTGTCCTGCAAGGTATCCCGGTCGACCAGCGTTGTCGGCAGATGGGCTGGAACCGGTTTCGTCTTTGAGGTCATGGGGCCAGCCCAATCTCCTTGTCAAAATCCGACCTGGTCGCCGCCTTTGAGTTTGAGCATTTCGCGGGCCTCGTCCGGTGTCGCGATCTCCAGACCGAACCCTTCAATGATGCTGCGGGCCTTGGTGACCTGCTCCGCATTAGTCTTGGCCAGTTGACCCGGGCCGATCCAGAGGTTGTCTTCAAGGCCCACCCTGACATTACCGCCCATGGCCGCCGACATGGCAGCTATTGTCATCTGGTTGCGGCCCGCCCCCAGTACCGACCACTGATAGTCGTCGCCAAACAGCCGGTCGGCCGTCCGTTTCATGTGGGCCACATCCTCGTGATGCCCGCCGATGCCGCCGAGAATGCCAAAAACCGACTGGACAAAGAAGGGAGGTTTGACAACACCGCGGTCGGCAAAATGCGCCAGGGTGTAGAGATGGCCGATGTCATAACACTCGATCTCGAATCGCGTGCCATTCTCGGCACAAGTCGACAGGATGTATTCGATGTCGGCAAAAGTATTCTTGAAGATGCGCTCGCGCGACCCTTCCAGGTAATCGTATTCCCAGTCGTGCTTGAATTCCTTGAAACGAGCCAGCATCGGGTAGAGTCCGAAATTCATGGAGCCCATGTTCAGGGAGGCGACTTCGGGACGAAACGTTGCCGCCGGCCTGACGCGTTCCTCGATAGTCATGGTCGCCGCCCCGCCGGTCGTGATGTTGAGCACGCAGTTTGACCGCTGCTTGATGACCTGGAGAAACGGCGCAAAGGCTTCAACCGATTGGTCGGGCAATCCGGTTTCCGGTTCGCGCGCATGAAGATGAACGATAGCCGCGCCGGCCTCTGCCGCACCGATGGCGGCGTCCGCAATTTCCTCCGCCGTGATCGGCAAATGGGGCGACATGGTCGGCGTGTGGATGGATCCGGTAACGGCGCACGTGATGATGACTTTACGGCTCATGGTTCGCTGGCTCCTGAATTGCTGTACCCATAATTCTACGCATCTTGCTGGCGTTTCTTGTGATCCCGTAGCGCACCGAGACACTCGTTGCGCCATTGCGTCAACCGTTCAAGACGTTCCTTGTCTGCCTCGTGCGGCCAGGCCGCCAAAATGGCATCGGCGCTTTGAGGGCCGAAAACGTCGCCTGTCGGCGGGTCCTCCGCGAGCCCCTTGTAGAAGCCGACATAACGGCGGCAATAGTCGGCAATGCCGCCAGGGGCGTTAAGGTCGACGGTCTCGAACGGGCCCATGAACGACCAGCGCAGTCCCAGGCCGTCCTTCATGGTGTGGTCCAGATCCTCCGGCGAAACAACGCCGTCACGCACCAGCCGGAATGCTTCCGCCAGCACGGCACCCTGGAGGCGGTTGAGAACAAAACCGTCAATTTCCTGTTTGACGATAATCGGGACCTGACCGATGTCGCGATACACATCGTACGCACGTTCGACCACGACCGGATCCGTCCATGGCGCTGCGCAGACCTCGACCAGGGGAATCAGGTGCGGCGGGTTGACCGGATGACCGACGAGGCACCGGGAACGTCCCGCCAGATCTTCGGTGAATCTGGACGCAACGATGGCGGACGTCGATGAGGCCAGGACCGCGTTTTTCGGTGCATGCTTGTCGAATTCAGCAAAAATCGACGCCTTGACTTCGCAGACCTCCGGTCCGTTTTCCTGAACGAAGTCGGCTCCGGATACGGCTTCCTCGACACTTGTCGTCCATGATATCCGGCCCAGGACTTCATCACTCGGGCCACACAGCCGGTGGCGTTCCAGGATCGCACAATCTTCAACCAGACCGTCGGCCAGGTCGTCAAGAACATCCCTCGATGGGTCCGTCATGACCACGTACCAGCCCGCGCGGGCGAACACCAGGGCCCATGCCCTGCCGATAAGACCGGAACCGACGATTGCCGCGCGAGACATAGTTGGAATCCTGAATTTGCCGTCTTGTTGTGATCTTTGATCAAAGATATTATCTGGCACAGAATGGACATTGTCGAGTCTGTTCGGTCGTATGAGGAGGTCAGCCAGCATGGATTTGAACTTGACGGGCACACGGGTAATCGTGACAGCGGGAGCCTCCGGAATCGGCCTTGAGATCGCCCGCGCCTTCCTCAACGAGGGCGCCCAAGTCGAGATCTGCGATGTTGACGAAACCGCAATCGCCGAAGTTCCGAAGCAGTTGACCGGCGCCCGCGCAACCTTGTGCAACGTGGCCGACAGGCCGGCCATCACGGCTTTCATTCACGATGCCGCCGAACGCATGGGCGGCCTCGATGTGCTGGTCAACAATGCCGGGATCGCCGGCCCCACGGCCCGGGTCGAAGACGTCAACCCGGAAGACTGGGATCGCTGTGTCGACGTTTGCCTGACCAGCCAGTTCAACTGCACCCGGATTGCCGTGCCCTATCTCCGCCGAAGCGACAATGCGTCGATCGCCAACCTGTCGTCTGCAGCTGGGCGCATGGGCTTTGCCATGCGAACGCCGTATGCCGCGGCCAAGTGGGGCATCATCGGCCTGACCAAATCCCTGTCAATCGAGCTGGGTGCCGACGGCATCAGAGTCAACGCGATCCTTCCCGGCATCGTTGCCGGCGACCGCCAGCGCCGTGTCATGGAAGCCAAGGCCCAGCAAAAGGGTTTGTCTTTTGCAGAAATCGAGACGGAGGCCTTCTCCTACGCATCGATCAAGGACTACGTGACTGCAGAACAGCTTGCCGACCAGATTCTGTTTCTCGCCAGCTCCCGTGGACGCACCATATCGGGCCAGGCACTTTCCATCTGCGGCGACGTCAAAATGCTTGCCTGACAAAGCTTGGTTGCCAGAGTGTAACCAACCGACATTTACATTCCCTGGCACATCCCCGAGACTGAGCCTGGGAGTATCCGGGTAGATGGCGAAGCTTTTCATCAGTCATTCGAGCGAGAACAATGCCGAGGCTGTTGCGGTTTCCAACTGGCTGGCAACCACCGGCTGGAACGACGTGTTTCTCGATCTCGACCCCCAGCATGGTCTCAAACCCGGTGAACAATGGCAGAAGGAACTCAAGACGGCCGCCGAGCGTTGCGAAGTGGTGCTGTTTTTGATCTCGCCGGAATGGGCGGCCTCACGTTGGTGCATCGCTGAGTTCCTGCTCGCCAAGAACCTCAACAAACAGCTCATCGGTGTGCTCATCAAACAGACGCCGTTCGAGGATCTCCCGGTGGAGATGACATCGGAATGGCAGATCGCCGACTTGACCACCGAACCGCGCGCAGCGACATTTGACGTCTCCCTCCCCCACACAGGGGAAGCCGCCACGGTCGCCTTTTCTTCCGATGGCCTTGAACGCCTCAGGATCGGTCTCCAGGCGGCAGGCCTCGATGCCCGGTATTTCGCCTGGCCGCCGGAACACGACCCTGATCGTCCGCCCTACCGGGGGCTCAAGCCACTCGAGGCCGAGGACGCCGGCATCTTTTTTGGTCGCGATGGCACAATCGTCAACGTGCTTGGCCGGCTGCGGGGACTGCGGGCGTCCCAAGCACCACGCATACTGGTTATCCTGGGCGCTTCGGGGTCCGGCAAATCGTCGCTTCTCCGCGCTGGAATTCTACCGAGGCTGGAACGCGACGACCGGCATTTCCTGCCCCTGACTGTCATCCGCCCCGGCCAGGCGGCAATCACCGGCGAGACCGGCCTCCTCGCAAGCCTGACGGCAACGTTCAGGGCCCACGGCGTGGCCCGGAAGAGGGCCGTCCTGCGCGAAGCCGTGGAAGGGGGAGGTGCAACATTGAAGCCGTTGCTGCGGGAACTGGTGCAGGTGGCAGGACGCAGCGGCAGGGAAGCGTCTGCCCTGCCGCCGACCCTCGTCCTTGCCATCGATCAGGGCGAGGAACTTTATTCGCCGGAGGCGGCAGGCGAAACCGAGATGTTCCTCGATCTGCTCCGCGATCTCCTCACAGGCGACGATCCCGCTGTAGCCGTCCTGTTTACAATCCGTTCGGACAGTTATGAGCCACTGCAGTCGGACATGCGGCTGGAAGGCCTGCGCCAGGAGACCCACAGTCTCGCGCCCATGCCAAGCGGTGCCTACAAGGACGTGATTACCGGCCCGGCCTCAAGATTGGAGGGGTCCAGGAGGCCGCTGAAGATCGGCGACCGGCTTACGGACGCACTGCTTGAAGACATTGAGGACGGCGGCACCAGGGACGCCCTGCCCCTGCTTTCCTTCACCCTGGAAAGGCTCTATGCGGAGTATGGCGATGACGGTGACATCACGCTTGCCGACTACGAGCAGATGGGACGGATCTCCGGATCGATCGAGGCCGCTGTTGAAAGTGCGCTGAAATCAGCCGACTCCGATCCAAGAATTCCAAGAGATCGCCAGGCCCGTCTCGTTCTTCTGCGCCGCGGCCTGATTCCCTGGCTCGCCGGCATCGATCCGGAAACAAAAAAACCCCGTCGACATAGAGCCTACCAGTCCGCCATACCTGAAGAGGCCCGGCCATTGATCATGCATCTGGTCGAACAACGTCTCCTGGCGACCGACATAGAAAAAGAGACCGGCACCCAGGTCATAGAACCGGCCCATGAAGCTCTGTTGCGTCAGTGGGGCCTGCTCGATGATTGGCTCGGTGGAGACGCCGAAGCCCTGACGGTTCTCGCCGGCGTAAAGCGAGCCGCCCGTGACTGGGATGCCAACGCCAGAACACCGGCTTGGCTCGACCACACCGAAGGGCGGCTCAAGGCTGTCGAAAACATCACCGCCCGCAAGGACTTGTGGGACTACCTGGAACTCAATGACCAAGCCTACGTGAAAGCTGCACGACAGGCGGAGAATTCCCGTCATGCCAGCAGACGCCGGACACGTGCCGGCCTGATGGTGGCCGGGTTCATCGCAGCGATTGCAATCGGCTTTGCGGTGTACACGAAACTGGAACAGCGCTGGACCGAGGAACTGGAAAAACAGACCGTCCTGGAAGCTTCCAGACTTGATGCCGAACGAAGGTCCATCCAGTTGGCCGGATTTTCAGCCGCGGCCCTGCAAAGCGGCAACGCAACCCTCGCTGTATTGCTCGGGCTGGAAGGTATTGAGGGAGCTGGAGGCCAGGCCGCCAATATTGCCCGTGGAGAGATGGCGGTCAGGCGTGGATTGCAGAACTTGAGGGAGCGAACGGTTCTCCGGTGCGATGACCCGGAAAGCGGCAAGGGAGCACGGTTCAACCACGTTGCCATCAATTCGAGTGGCACGATGATCGCCGGTGTCGCCGAGGACGGGGTTGTTTGTCTTTGGAATCGCGAAACCGGAAACCTTTCCCGGTTCGTTGGCCATGAACCCCTGGAAGTCTACTCGATCGAATTCAGCCCTGATGGCAAACGTCTGGTCAGCGGCTCGAACGACAAGTCGGCGCGGATCTGGAACACCGCATCGATAGGGAGCGGCTCGATCGCTCCTGAACGGGTCATACCGGACTCATCGACACTGGATGACGCTCAGGGGTGCGCGGGCAGGAGCGCCATCCGCTATGCCGAGTTCAACCACCAGGGCGACCGTATCGTCGTCGCCAGGGCGGACGGCTATGCCTGCGTCTACGCTTTGACGGGAAAGATTGTTGCGGAGTTCAGAGGCAGCGGCGATGGCTTGCGCCACGCCTCATTTGACATGTCCGGCCAACAGGTCGCCACAGCATCACAGGACAAACACGTCCGTGTCTGGACTCTGGATGGACAAGGTGGTGCAACCCTCATCGCGGATCATACGGACGGGCAATGGATACGCATGGCGCGGTTCGACATCTCAGGCCGCCAGATTCTCTTCGCCACCGACCTCGACGTAGCCCGGGTTCTGGAGATTCAAAGTGGCTCCATCGATGTCGATCTCAAAGGACACAGCGCCGATGTGTTCGCCGCAAAATTCAGCTCCAACGGAGAACATGTGGTGACGTCATCTGTTGACGACACCGCACGCCTCTGGTCCCGGGACGGCAGGAATATCGCCGTTCTTGCCGGCCACAGAGGCAACGTTTATCACGCCACATTCGACGCAACCGGCGAGTTTATCCTGACGGCCTCCAATGACGGCACGGTCAGGGTCTGGAATCGACACCCGGTCTCATCCGGGGACGACATGGTAACAAAATTCCCCTCAACCGAAGCCCTGGTCACATTTGCCAGACACAACGTTGCACGCTGTTTGACACCCGGCGAACGGATTCGCTACGCCCTGCCCTCAGATGTGCCATCATGGTGCGAACGCCTGAACTGATCATTTCCTGACATTAATAGAAAACGAAACGTGTCTTGCCAGCCGACGCGAAAAACTGGTCAAGTTGATCCAATGTGGTCAAACATTGCAATGTTGTTCATTCGATGCACTTCTTCTGAAGCTGAAATGATCTCCGGGATTTGAGGGCACGAGGGTCAGACATCCGATATTCTGCTTTTATCAGCTACTCCCACAGGGACAGTAGCGCCGGGGACTGGCTGCACAGGAAGCTCGAATTCTACGCCCTTCCCAAGCGGCTGCGTGCGGCCCGACCCGACTTGGCGAAGACACTCTATCCGATTTTCAGGGATCGCGAGGAGCTTCCCGGCTCATCCGATCTTGGACAGAACCTAAGCGACGCCCTTTCGCACTCGAGCAACCTTCTGGTGATATGCTCGCCGAATTCCGCCGCTTCACAATGGGTCAATCAGGAAGTCGTCAGTTACCAGGAACTATGTCCGGGTAGCCCCATAGTCGCAGTGGTTATTGCCGGCCAGGACGACTCCCGGGACAAGGACGACTTTTGCCTGCCACCGGAAATCCAGCGTCTTCGCGAGACGGAAGACCCGGTCTTGAAAATTGTCGATGCCCGCGACAATGGGCAGTCGAAGCCGGTCCTGCTGCAACTGATCGCACAGTTGGCGGATCTGCCTTTGTCCGATCTCCAGAGAGAAGACAAGAAGACCACCAGAATTCGCATCGGGACCGCCGGAGCCACCGCTGTGGCATTGATCGGTGTTGTTATCGGCGTGCTGAGTTTCATCCAAAGTGCCGACCTCGAGAAGTTTGAGGCAGAGTCAAACCGGTATGCGGCCATCGCCGAGGAGGCTTCGGCGCGGGGTGACCAGAGCCAGGCGATACAGGCAGCACTGGCCGCCTTGCCGAAAGACCTTGAAAACCCCGAACGGCCGTTTTCAAACCGGGCGGCGGCAGCTCTGCGAATTGCGATTAACCGGCCGGTCCAGCGTATTCTGAGAACCCGACTGACAACCCAGCCGGTCGATATACTGCCGACATCAAACCCTCAGCACTGGCAGATACGGGACAGCCAGCACCAATATCATCTCTTCGATGCCAAAAAGAACACCATCGTCTGGACCCGTTCATTTGGAACGGTACTCCATGACGCTGTCAACAGTTCCGACCAGCTTGTCGTTCGGACAAAAGACTCCCTGGTCACCGTAGCGATAAATGAAGGTACCGAGGTTTGCCGGGTCAAGTTGACGTCTCATGTGGCCAAGCCTCCTGGCGGGTCCCCGGAATGGCTTCAAAAGGACTGGGCGATTGAGTGGGGCTACCAGGATCCCGAAGCGGATTTCAAGTTCGTCAACGCCATTACCTTCATCAACACGTCGACCTGCAAGGCGGATGACCCATTCCCCTATGGTGGCGTCTCGACAGGGATCTATCTGGTCGATGTGCTCAGCGATGGAACGAAAATCACGGCGGTTGAAACCTACAATTCCAAAGACAAACAAAATTACCTCGTGTTTGCCCGATGGCCTGCGGACCGCACCAAACCACCGAAAGCCCTGTTTCCCGTTCCTGGCCGCGTGAAGGGTCTCATTCCAGGAACGTTCAATTCCGATCAGTACGAAGGTCCTGTATTGCTGACCGATCCGCAAGGGCACGTGAGCTACATCGCATTGCGACCGCGAGGTTCAACAAAGTTCGAACTGGTGACGATTGACTGGGCGACGATCAAACCCGTGCGACGCACGACATTACCGGGCAGGCCGCTTTCCTTGAAATGGGCAAATCGGAAGCGCGAGGAGCTTCTGCTCAAAGTCGCTGGCACAGATGCCGTTTCAAACATTACGCAAATTTACAATGCGGATTCAGGCGCCCTCATTCAGGAAAATCCGTCATCCAAAAACATAAGCGGTCAGAGCGATCTCGCAACGTTGGGTCCGGACCTTTCTTTCCAGTTGGCGAGACGCGACCAGGGAACGCTGGTCGCAAATCTCTCCGCCAAAACCGCCATGACAATTGCACCGCCATCGGGAGAACTTCCCGCGAGCGTCGGCTTGGGATGGATTGATGAAACCACTGCAATCGAAGTCTTCGGGAACGGGCAGATAAGTGCACTGCATGTCGACGGTTTGAAGAATGTAAAACGGTTGATTGAAGCCAATGCGATTTCCCGTTTCTGGACCGGCGCCAATGTCGGCCGACACCTTTTGCTGACATGGTCTGGAAAATTCTATCGGGTTGGACAAGGCAAGACCGAACTTGCATTTGAACAGAACCAAAAGACCCGCAAAAAGTTTCACGGCCCGTTCGATGACCGCTTCCTGGTCACAACCGAGACGGTAGACGGAGCGGAAAAACTGGAACTGATCGACCTGGAGAGAAAGGCGGTTACCTTCAGAAAATCCCTGCCTTCGTCCGGACATCTATTGTCGGTCGACCCGGATCATTTGTTCTATCGCAACGCGTCGGGGCAAGCAGTACTGGTCCGCTATGAAATACCTGATGCACCAATCACTCTGCCTGACAAAGATTTCCAAGCTGCAGCCCTGTCGAAAGATGGACAATCGATCCTCACGGTATTTTTGAAAGACCAGTTTACGAAAGAGCCCAAACTCTTCATTCGGACGTCATCTCTGCGGAACCAACCCGAAAAACAAAGCTCCGATCTGGTCGGGCCAAAAAACTCCCTACTCACAACCTACAGTTTCTCTACCAGCGACAACTTGCTGTTCATGATCCAGAACAGCGTCTCTGCCAATGGCAAATTGAGCAAGGTGTCCACCATCGACCTCGACAGCTTCACTCAATCCGAAATCGGGACCTTCGACCTTTCCGCCCTCAATGCACAACTCGGTCTGAATTTCGATGATGTCACCTGGAAACATGGCTTTCTCCAATTGTCTGCCGACGGGCTTTTCAACTCTGCCGCGGATGTTCTGATCGACCAGAAGAACCGCCGTGCAATCTCCTTTGACACAAACGCCGGCAGGCGTCTGTTGCTGGGCGGCGACCTGTTGATGCACGGGCAGGTTCTCGTGTTCCAGGACAATCTGGTGAAACTGATGACACTTGAAAGCCAGACAGTTCAGGAGCTTCGCTGCGATTTTCTCGATACCAACCCGGAGGCGACGTTGTTGCGATATTTTCACGAAGACGACATTTTCTTCATCGCTTCGACAAGACGAGTCTGCGCCGTAAAACGGTCCACGGGAAACATTCTGTTCGACGCACCGTTACCGAGAGATCTTTCAACGGTGGCCAATGGGTCTGACGTCCTCAACAGCACGGTGGCGGTTGCCCTGATCCGCAGAAGGGAGGCGGGATACACGCTGGTGTTGGAGTCGGGGCTGGCTTACGAAATTGACTTTGACAAGGACTGGAAAGCCCTGGTGCGTCAGGCACGGGAATATGGCCTCGATGCCTTGAATACGTCATCGAATGGGACACTGGGACAATGAACGGCACCCAGGCTGATGATTTCACCGTAACGATTGTGGCCGCTGCCAGGGATGTTTCCTTCGCAAGGCGTCTGCAAACACAACTGAAACAGTTCACGCTGCCAAAGCGTCTCGCGGGACAAGAGGGGCGCGATGGCATCGTCCGGGCCCGGGTCGATACAGTCTTTCTGAGCCTGGAAACTCCTCTGACTTCTGACGACGCACACCGGGCGCTGGCTGCACGCTACTGCATCGTGGTGTGCTCGCCCAATGCCGTGGCATCAACGGAAGTGGATGACTGGGTACGCCGTTACGCTTCAGGCCGGGGGCATTCGCACATTCTGTGCTGCATTATCGATGGAGAGCCCAACGCCGCCGACGGCCCTGACGAAAACAGGCCTGAAGCCTTTCCGAAAGCCGTCCGCTTTCAGGTTAACGCACAAGGCCGCCTGACCTCCGAGCGCACCGAACCGATTGCCGCGGACTATCGCCCTCAGGGTGACGGCCCCAAAGACGGGTTCATGAAACTGATCGCAGGGGTGTTTGCGGTACGCTACGCCGATCTCAAGCAGCGTGAACGCAAACGCAAACAACTTCGCCTGGCGTCGGTGTGCTCTGCATTCGTTGGGCTCGCCGTTTTTGGCGGTTACTTCTGGTGGTTGCAGGAAAACGCCGCGGCACAATTGCGGCAAAAGAACTACGATGCGGCAATCCAGGAGGCCTTCAACGCCCGCAACAACGGACAACCCGACAAGGAATCCAAGGCTGCAAGAAACGCTGGACGACTGGTCACAGAAGGCGTCGAGAACACCCGGTTGTCGGCATTGTACGCGTTTCGAAAACGCCACGACACGCCTGGTGTCACACGTCCCTATCCTGGCGTGGAAACCAGGCGACTGCACCTGAATGGAGAACGCACTGTTGCTGCAGGGTTGTCAGTGAGAGACTCCAGAGTCTTCATTCAAACCTATACCGATGGTCAGGCAAAGGAGTTTGCCCTGCCCCAGGACGTTGCCGGCATCGTTGAGGTTCTTTCACCAAAGGATAAATCGCTGGTCCGAAGTGTCGATGTCGAGGACGTTGGCAAAGTGTGGTTTTTGACCGGAACCGCACGCCAGTGGCAAGTAAACCGGCTCGATCCCAGAAGCGGGAAAACAAGGACATTTGAAACCCGGTCACAGTCCCTGAAACCGCAGTTTGCCAACCGCATGCCAGCTTTGAATTCCGACGGCTACAATGCCCTGCTATCCGGATGGGTAGCTTATGAAACCAAAGACGATCTGGTGCTTGAGGATTTCGAGTCGGGTGAAAAATTTGTTCTGCCCAGGACAGACGCGACGGCGGCGGCAGGATCAGAGATGATCTGGTTTTCGGCGAAAACCAGGCAAGCTGTTATCGGTCGCAAAGACGGTTGTAACTTCGTTCGCTGGACGTTGAGGCCCAATAAAACTGAACCCCTGGACCTGTGCGGTACCGGTTTCGAGTCCGTGCACAGCGATTCAGAATTGACCTGGCTGATTGCCACGTACAAGCCCGACGGCGGCAGCGCCTACAGCAAACTTGTTGATCTTCGCGACGGCCGCGTATTGACAGTACCTGAGGTAAACTTGTTGGGGTTCGTCGGTCAAACCTCCGATTTCATCTTCAGAGGCGAACTCTCCCGCACCCTGAACTGGGGTCTTGTGAAACTCGATCCAGAAAATGGCCGGCAGGTCTGGCGCACTGAAAATGCTCGCTGGCACACGGGCGTTGGGAAATTCAAAGACGCGTTTTACCGCCAGACGGAGGCGGGCGACGTCATAAAGCATTCTGCCGGTACCGGCGTCGAACTGCAGCGCTTTCAGACGGGATGTGCGAAACAGTTGTCCCTGGATGCCCAGGGCAAACTTCATTGCCTTGATCATGACAACCAGTGGGTGATCCACGATGCTGGTAGCTTCTCCCCACAACTCAGTCTCACGGTGTCGCAAGACCCTGTGCACGATGTCGAGCAGGTTGACGGCGGATTGCTGGTTGTCTCGAATGGAAAGAAATCCTCTTCGTTGAGCAGGGTGATCACCGGGAATGCGGAACTTGTCAAATCTGCCGAATTGAAGATTACAAAGCACTGCCTCGGACAGCTTATGCCGACGGTCGACCAACAGGTTTTCCTGTCGGCAACATCCAGGGGCAACGGCGCGGGCTATCTAGATGTCCTGGGAAAGTCATGCGTCCACAAGGATAATCCGATAAACTTGTTAGTGCAGCATGGAGACACTCTGAAAATCCTTGAGCAGAGTGTGTTCAATCCAGCTCTCGTCGGACGCCTTTCGGTGATTCCCAATCAAGCTATCGACGGAGTGTTTGCGGCAAAGCACCAGCTTTCCTGGTTTATAGACCAATCCGGAACACGCCTTCTGGAATCTGATCTGAAGCAACTCGCTCTTCCGGAAGGCTGGAACTTGGTGGGCATCTCCACCAGCGCCTCCCGCGCTGTGGCGGCAATCTCATTGCTGCGCGAAAAACCGACCGTCATAAAAAAGCTGGTGCTGTTCGATCTTGAGAACAACGTCGAACAGGAAGTACTGGATGAGCAGAAGCTACCCGACCTGACATCTAAACCGCTGTTTTACCAGCACGGCGTTTCACCGGATGGCAACCACATGTGGTGGACCGAAGCCTTTCAGGCAAAATCGAAGATACGCTGGCATGCTTTTGATGGTAGCGGCGTTCCCGCGGAATTTCCGAAACAAACCGAAACCAGGGCGTTTCAGCTGCTCTATTCGGCATCCGGTCGACACCTGCTGCAGGTCAACACCGGCGACGGCTTTCAGCACCACAAAGTGATGGATGTATCAAGCGGGGCGACCGTGTGGGAGGGCGATGGTTTTAACGACGTGGCATTTCACGTCACGCAGCCGTACTTGCGTTTTGGCCATACCGCATATGACCTGACAGATGGCGCCACCGAACTCTCCATTGTGTATCCCGACGATGTCAAACTGCACGCCTTCCATCCCCGTCGCCCCTGGGCAGCCGGCACCTGCGGCGGCAATGTCTGCATCGTCGACTTGCCAAGCCGGCTGGTGATATTCCTGAACCGCCGACGGCCAGATTCTCAGCCCATAAGTCAGATACAATTCGGAAAGGACGGGGCGTCTCTGACGTATTTGCTCGACGGCAATACGATCGTCCGGCATCCGATAGACATTGGAGCAAACGAGTTCTGAGAGTGCACGGCAGCATTGAGCGAGGGAACTGTACTGAAATTTGCAATCTCGGTTAGACGTCTGCAAACTCGACACTCAGACCACAGCAACAGGTAAGCAACCCCATGAGTTATGATGCATTCCTGTCGTACAGTCATGCAGCAGATGATCGGCTGGCGCCGGCGCTCCAGTCGTCCCTTCAGAAATTTGCAAAACCCTGGCATCGCCTCAAGGCGATCAACGTCTTTCGAGACAAGACCAGCCTGGCAGCCAATCCAGGCCTGTGGACATCGATTTGCGACGCGCTCGATCTCACAAAACACTTCGTGCTCCTGGCCTCTCCGGCATCGGCCCAGTCGGTTTGGGTGCAAAAGGAAGTCTCGCACTGGCTGGATAAGAACCCGATCGATCGGTTGCTCATTGTTCTGACTGATGGCGAGCTGAAATGGGACGTCGAGGCCAACGATTTTGACTGGGGTGTCACCGACGCCTTGCCTCATGTGCTCAAGGGCAAGTTACTCGAAGAGCCTCTGCATGTTGATCTGCGCTGGGCACGAACCGAAGAGTCCCTGTCGCTTCAGAACGGCAAGTTTCGCGATCAGATCGCCGACCTGGCTGCCGCTATCCGAGGCGTTTCCAAGGACCAGATCGCCGGTGAGGAAGTCCGCCAGCACAAGCGTATCAAACGGACAATCGCTGCTGTCATTGTCACGATGCTGCTGTTGACGGTGGTCACGGGACTGGGTGCAGCCATCGGCGTTCTCGGTCAGCAGAATGCCCAGAAAAGCAGGGAAGAAGCTCTTGCAGCCACTGACATTCTTGTGCTGGACATCGCCGGTGAACTGAAGGGCCTCAAGGGCGTACCGACCCCCAAGATCGCGTCCATCCTGCACAAGGCCGAGGGAATTCTGGACAAGATCACTAATTACGGTCTGGGAGGCACCGGATGGCGACAGGCCAACAGTTTAAGCAAGCTTGCGGAAGTCTATGTGGATATCGGCCAATTCGATCAGGCCGAGGAGCGCATTGCCAAGTCCCAGGCCATTGTCGCGAGAGGACTGAAACTCGCTCCGGATAGTTTCCTTTTCCAGAATTTGAAGGCCACGAACCACCGTCTTCTGGCCCAGATCGGCGTGCAAAAGAGCGACTATTCAGAAACCGACAACCACTTCCGGCAGAGCATCAAGATCCTTGAAGGTATGGATACGTCCAATGCAGTTTTTGCCGGTGCCGTCGTAGAAGGCTTCGTGAAAAGTTATTCCCTACGTGCGCTCGCTGCTGTGTATCAGGGAAAGACCGGAGATTCCCACCAGAACATCGAGAAGATGCTGACCATTGCGAATGAGTTTTTGGCGCGCTTTCCCGACGACGAACTCGTGCAATCCGTCGCGTCCGCTGCGGCCCGCAATTTTGCCGGCCTGGGCGCCGAGTCCGAAATTGACGATGCCAGACTGCTGGCGGCAAACAAATCGGCCCTGCTGCTGATCGAAAAGATTGCAGCCAAGAATGGCACACCGAAAACATCTCACGAAATTGCCAGATTGAAGTCTGCCATCGCTGTTCAGGAAGGCCGCTTATCAGACGCGATACAAACAGCGAACCAAGCTTTGCAATATAGAGAAGAACTCGCAAACCAGGACCCCGACAATCTTACTCTGTTCCATACTTACGTGAACACCATGGAACGCTTGGCTCTTTTGCTCGCCAGAGATGGCCAGACCGATGCCGCTCTCGCCGCGCGGAAAAAGATCATCCAAATGGCCTCGGCCTCGCTGGAAAAGACCGGCGTCAACGACAGCTTTCTGCCCGGATTGATTGCCAAGGCCCGTCTCAATTCGGGGCTGTCCGAAGGCTTGTCATATGCCGAGAAAATGGCTCATTTCGCGGCTGGCATTTCGATGCTCGATACTCTCGACGAGAGGTTTCGAGACGACCTATCACTGCAATTCGACCTCATGAGACTGCTCAAGCAGAAATCTGTTTCAGCCATGCTGGAGAAGAAATTCGCGGATGCGTCTGCACCCTCCGACCGCGCCTGGCAGATCGGCAAGGCCCTGGCACAAAAGGGGTACGACGAAAAGCTGGTCGATCTGGTTGGCCTCAGCGACAATCTGATCCTTTTGGGCACTGCACACCGGTCGGTCCACGACTACTCCGAGGCCATCGGCGCCTATGACAAGGCCCTGACCGCACTTCGCGAACACTGGGCAATGAAGCCTGATGAGGTCGAGCGCCAGAAACGGGTTTTTGAACATGTCCAGGAAATGGCCAAATACAGCCTGGAGGCCGAACGCCGGCCCGATGCCATCAAAGTCTATCGCCGGGGCATTGATCTGGCACGGGAGATGGCGGAAAACGGCGCGGACAAACTGGAACTGGAATACACGGCCTCCACTCTCTTCGAACACACTGCCGACCAGCTTGTGTTGAGTGCAGAATACGAAAAGGCATCGGTTGCCTATGGCCAGTGCGCAGAGGTCAGGTCGGACCCGATGTTCCAGCCCCTCAAGAATCCTCTGATAAACTTTGGTGCCGTCAAATGCCTGACGGGCCTGGCCTCATCGAAGGACAAGATCGGTGACAGAAACGCGGTGTCGGAAGCCCGGGCAATGGCCGTTGGCATTCTGAGCAGTCTGCTCAAGGACTATCCCGACCATCAGCATGTGGACAATTGGAAGACGGCAATGGCAACGCTTACCCGCTAGACGATCTTCCAGCATTTGTTCAAGAATCTCTGAGAAACGATGTACCATGGTGTCGGCCTGAAGGTTGGGCAGGCTCATGTTTGGCCGAAACGGGAGGCGCTCCTCGGACGTCCTGTTCTTTCGGCATCTTGAAGCTGGTAAACGTCATGACGCCGGCAGCAAACATAAATTCGCTGAGTGAGGATCGATACACCGGATGTCAGACTCTACCGAAAGTGATGAAAATACGCCGCACAACGATGAAATGCTCGACGCCGCAAAGTGGATAAAGCGTATCCAGGACGCCAATGGCAACGGCGAGTACCTTAGAGCCGCCGATCATGCAGAAAACGCCCTGGAACTGCTGGGCAAAAATCTGAACTCGAAGGACCGCGCAACGCTGCACTACGACTTTGTTCTCGCTGTTGCCCGCAGCGGCGCCACCGAACGGGCAAGCGAACTCTACGACCAGTTCGAGATCGGAAAGAACACGGACGTCGACAGTCAGGCATTGCGGGCGAGGATTCTAAAGGAGCAGGCCTATGAACAACCTGAAAGGAAACGCAGGAAAGCCTTGCTCCAGGCGGCAGCGGCTTATGAAGATGTGTACACCCAGACCCTCAATTCGTTTCCAGCCGTCAATGCCTCCACATTATACCGTCTGGCTGGCGACAGACCCAAGGCACGCGAACTGGCTGTCAACACACTGAAAGCATGCGAGTCGGAAGGCGACTCCTATTGGAAAGCTGTGACCATCGCTGAAGCCTCTCTCGTTCTCGGCGACCTGGAGACATCACGGCACCATCTGGATCTGGCCGCCGGTTTCAAAGAAAACACGCCACACGCTGCCGTCGCCTCTACACGCAAGCAACTTAAGCTGCTTTGCCAGGAAACCGGCCAGGACCCGTCCATCCTGGCGAGCATTGCGCTTCCCGATGTTCTGTTCTTTGCCGGTCATATCATTGCGGCGGCCGACAAGCCCGGACGCTTCCCGGCCGACCAGGAGAAAACCGTAAGCAGTCAGATCGCGGACTTCTTTGACACCTGCGACATCGGTTTCGCATTCGGCTCGCTGGCATCGGGCGGCGACCTGTTGATCGCGGAGGAATGCATCCGACGTGATATCGAACTGCACGTCGTGCTGCCGTTCAGCAAGGAAGACTTCCTGGAAGTCTCCGTACTCCCGTCCGGACGGAACTGGGGCGATCGGTTCGAGACGGTATATGCTCATATCGAGGCGCAGGAACAACTCGACCGTGGTTCCATCACATATGCAACCGAAGGCGGCTACCTCGGTGACGACAGCCTCTTCAAATACTGTGCGGACTTTGCCATGGGGCTGGCCATGGTCCGCGCGCGAAACCTCGACGCCGGCATACGTATGCTCGCCATCTACGATGGAAAAGGCGGACCAGGGTTTGGCACGGACAAGAACCTCGAACACTGGCAGGCGTTCGGTTTACCGGCGGACATTATCTCACCGGTTGGCGTTGCCAATCCGCCGCGCGCGCCGTCGACGGTGACGCGAAAGTTTCCTCCCCGCGAATTGAGGGCAATCCTTTTCGGAGACGTCAAGGGGTTCAGCAAACTCCATGAAGAAATGCTGCCACCGTTCAACTCGAAATACATGTCCCGGCTGTCCAAAGTCCTGAAGTCGTTCGGCAAGAAGGTCCTGTATTCCAACAGCTGGGGCGATGCGATCTATGTTGTTCTCACGGATCCCGTCTCCGCCGCGCTCTGCGGTCTCGAACTCCAGCGGGCAACCAAGCAGATGAATTTTGCCAAGATCGGGATCGAGCCCGATCTCAGCCTTCGGCTCAGCGCCCATTATGGTCCTGTCTTCCGTGGCAGAGACTACATCCGCAACGAACCGACATATTTCGGTTCACAGGTCACCAAAGCAGCGCGAATCGAACCGATTACGCCACCGGGTGAAATCTACCTGACAGAGGCGATGGCCGCGGCACTCGCGCTGTCGGGGACTACCCAGATCGAATGCAACTACATGGGCAACCTGCCGACTTCCAAGAAATACGGCAATCTGAGAATGTATGTGTTGAAATTCAACGGATGAAGACCGCGGATCAACCGGGATTACCGTACAGAATCGACTCGATCACTCAGCCTCCAGCAACGAATCACACTTTGTGACGAAAATCGGGCGGTGTCGCTCGTATACATCTGTTCACCGGCAATTCATCCAGGGCGTCGCGATTTCGGCAATGATTCCAAAAAAACCATACGTTTCCGTCGCTTGCCGACATCGGCGACACGCGATACCCAAAAACTGAGTGACATGAAAAGCACATTCCTGTTTACAAACGTGCGTTCTCCCCTGTCGCGAGTTTGACAAACATTTGCCATATAGGGATAGTGCACAGTGTTAATAAAACGTTAAAAATAAGAAATTCAGGGCAGTTGTGTCGCAGAGCGGTGGGAAAATGTCAGTTGGTATAACGAAAATCGGGTTGTTGCCTGTTGCGAGTATCTTCATAGGGCTCCTCACTGTTGCGACGGTTGTTTCGCAGCCGGTTGCGGCTGAGGCCGTCTCGCCGGCACCACTTATTGCCCATGGCGACAGCGCCGGAACGCCGGAAAGCCTAGCCAAGTTCCTGCAGAAGCTGCACGGCGCCGACAAGATGCATGTGGGCACAAAAGGCGGCTCGAAGCCGGCCATCAGGCTTGCCCAGAGTTCCGACGACGCGCTTCTTTCCGACAGCAGCGACGACGACAGCGGTGGTGACGATCTTTTGTCTGACACCGGCACCGACGACGATGACGATGTCCTGAAGGTTGGTGGCGAAGACACCAACGAGACCGCGGAAGGCAAGAAGAAGGAGGTGGCCGCCAAACGTAAGGCCGCCAATGCGGAACATGAGAAACTGTTCCTGGAAAACCGTTACCCTTCAGCCAACACCTGCGGCACCTGCCATCCCAAGCATTACAAGGAATGGTCGGTCTCCCAGCATTCCTATGCCCAGCTCAGCCCGGTCTATCTGTCGCTGAACAACAAGATCAACCAGTTGAGCAACGGCTCCAACGGCGATTTCTGCCTGCGCTGCCACTCGCCGGTCGGCGCCAACCTTGGGGAAAGCTCTTATGCTTCCAACCTGGACCGGCATCCGACCTCGCGTGAAGGTATTACCTGCGTCGTGTGCCACCGCATGAACAAGTCCTACAACAAGGCCAGTGGTCGTCTGGCGCTGGTTGAAGGTGGGCTTACCGAACCTGTGTTCGGCCCCGACGGCAACGCGGGCATGGAGGACGTCCTGTCCAAGCCCGGCAAATACCGCGTTGTGACGGACCCTGAGAAGCCGGGGCGCAAAATCCACAACGAAGCCAAGGTTTTTGCCCCGATCAGCACGCCGGTATTCTGCGGCACTTGCCACGACGTGACACTCTTCAACGGCTTCCGTCTGGAGGAAGCGTTCAGCGAATACCGGACATCGCCGGCAGCCGCCAAGGGCATCACCTGTCAGGACTGCCACATGGGCAAGATCCAGGGTAAAGTGTCAGGCTATGAGCGGGGTCCGGCAGCGATTGTTGGCGACGAGCCGACTAAAGACCGCAAGCTGACCAGTCACCTGTTCTCAGGGCCTGATTATCCGATCATTCACCCCGGCATTTTCCCGCACAACATCCAGGCAGCCGAGTTCAAGACTCTACGCGAATGGCTGAAATTCAAGCACAAGGCCGGCTGGGGCACGGACAAGTTCGAGAACTCAGCACCGAAGAACTACAAGTTCCCGAAGGCGTGGGCTTCCATCGACGACCGCTATGAAGCACGCGAGATCCTGAACAAGCAGTTCGAATTGCTTGAGTTTGCCAGGAAAAAGCGCCTTGAAGTGCTGCGCATCGGCTACCGCATGGATGAGGTCGTCACCGATCGCTCCGACGAGGGTGGCATCGCGTTCCGCGTCAAGGTGCGCAACGGCACCGACGGGCACAATGTTCCCACAGGGTTTACCGGTGAGCGTCTTGTCTGGCTCGACGTGACGGTGAAGGACCGGGCCGGCAAGGTTGTCTTCCGCTCCGGCGACCGTGATCCCAACGGTGACGTGCGCGACGGGCACTCGGCCTATGTTCACGCCGGCAAGGTGGAGTATGACAAGTATCTGTTCAGCCTGCAGTCGATCTTCGTGACCCAGAACGGCCGTGGCGGAGAGATTGAGCACGTCATTCCGATCCCTTATCCGACCATCTCGCTGCCGCGTGTGCTGCCGTCGACCACGTCGCTGGTGTTCACGGGCGAGCCGCCGACCGAGCGCAACCACAAGAAGGGCATCGAGCCCAACGGTCATCGCTGGGCGTCCTACAAGATCGACAGTGACCAACTGACCGGCAACCCGCCGTACAAGGCCAGCATCAAGCTGCGGTCGCAGATGGCGCCGGCCAACTTGATCACGGCGATGCAGGATGTGGGCTTCGACTACTTCATGACGCCACGCGAGGTGGGCGAGGCTGTGATCGCGGGAACCCAGACCCTGTGGCACAAGACGGTGCGGTTTGACACCGGCATCAGTGCAACGCCGAGCAGCGTCAACCATCTGGCGAAACCCGAGAAGAGACGTTCGACAATCACCCTGTCCGACGATGATCGAAATTGACAAGAACGGCTTCGGTAGGGAAATCGCTTATCCCGTTAACCCCACCGAAGCTGGCACAAAAAGACGTACTGCAGCACAGTCAACACATTAAAATTTGAGTTCCGATCAATGACAAAGAGCACACTTAACACAAGAGCAAAGTTACTGGCTTCGGCGGCGTGTGTAGTCGTTGGATTGGGCTCAGCGACACAATCCTTTGCCGCGGACACAGGCGTCTGGCTTCAGGATCAGAAATGGTACGAAGCCGTTGAAACGTCGGGTAAACCACTCTTCCAGGCTTACATGCAAACCGCTGTTCGCGGCGAAGATGGAAATTTGGTGACTTTCAAACCGGCGGCAAACTTGCCTCTCGAAACCGGGGCATCGATCGCGCCAGGTGCGCCACTCTACGAAGCCTACCGGCAAACGGCCGTGCGTAACGAAGAGGGCAAGTTGGTCGCGTTCAAACCGGTTGCTGACGCGCCCGGGCTGGAGCGCGCTGAAATCCAGGCTCCGGTTCATCCCCCTGTAGGGAACAAAGTATCCGCGGAAATCAAAAAATCCATCGAACCGGGCGCGCCCCTGTATGACGCCTACCGGCAAACTGCCGTACGCGGTAGCGGTGGGAAACTCATTGCTTTCAAACCAGCATCCGAACTGCCGCCGGAAAACAGACGGCTTGTTGAACCGGGTTCGCCTCTTTATGCGGCTTATCAAGAGACTGCGGTGCCAACAATCGACGGAAAACTGGTGGTGTTCAAACCGTCGGAAAGCTCTCCTTACAAAACAGCAGCCGAAGGCCAATCGAAACCTAGCAACTCGACCGGCCGTGTTTCGGCGTCTGCCGGGTCTGTCACCGATCCATCGTCAATCGTAAAGATCACACCGGTCGCCTCGTACAGTGGGGACGACATCGACGGAGACGATGACGCTTGGTACAGCTCCTTCTGGCCGATTGGCCACAAGGTCGGCATCAACAAACTCAAAGACGAGTATGTCCCCTTCCAGACCGAGTTGTCCGATGAAAAAGCCGCCAAGACTGGTCAGAACAAGCTCCCTGACCGGCCGCAGCTTTTCATTGAAGCCGGCGACGGCTTTCTTGACACGGGCAATCTTGACGAGGGATTTGAAGTCCCGCTGATCGGCGCGATCTGGCAACCACGTCTCTGGGCATACATGATCAGCAGGACGGCTGTTCAATCGTTTGACAATGGTGCACCGAACGTCAAACGCGAATCCGAAGTCGCAACCCGACTCGACGCGTTCTTCAACCTTCAGTTGACTGGCACGGAAAAAATCTTGCTGGGCTTGCGCCCGGTCGACAAGAACCGGTTCTCGGATTTCTCGAAATACACCATTTCCGGACGCGAGGAAGGCTTCAATATTGACTACAGAATAGGGCTGGAAACTCTGTTCTTCGAGGGCGATCTCGGTAGCCTGTTTCCGGTTCTTGACAGGGAAGGCATCCTGCCGATTGATCTGGGCTTCACCGTTGGCCGTCAGCCATTGATTTTCCAGGAAGGTATCCTGATCAACGACACGATTGATGCCGTCGGCCTGGTCCGCAACAATATACCGTTCCCGGGAACATCCAACCTCCGGATTTCCGGCATTTATGGCTGGAACCGGACAGACCGTAACGACGGAAAATCCGGCGACGAGGAATTGTTCGGTCTGTTCACCGCAGCCGACATGCACCAGAGTACCGTCAATCTGGATCTGATCTACATCAAGGACGGCGAAGTATCGGGCGATGGCCTCTATGGTGGCCTCTCGACAATTCAGAGAATTCCGTCTCTCGGCGGCATTAGTACCGCTTTCCGTGTCAACGCGTCCTATGCCGTGGATCAGGACAGGGACCGCAACACCAGCAGGCTGGGTACCGGCGTCCTGTTTACGTCCGAAATCTCAAAAACCGTTCACGGGTCCAGCGATATTGTGTATTTCAATTCGTTTCTGGGTCTTGGAAACTATACACAGGCCGGCCGTGAGGCCATTGTCGGCGGTCCTCTGGCCAACACCGGCATCCTGTTTGCATCAGCTAGCCTGAGTTTGTTCGGCGCAGAGATCAATCCGTTCATTCCTGATGATGTCATCGGCGGAGCCATTGGCTACCAGGCCTTCTGGGACGACCACCGCCGTAACCTAGTTCTGGAAATTGCCGGACGTCATGATTTGGAAGGCGAAAGTTTCGACACACTGGGGTTCGGGTTCCAACTCCAGCAAGCCGTCGGTCAGCACATCCAGCTGCAGCTTGAAGGCTTCTACACCCTCAACACGGAACGTGCCGACGGTTCGGGAACACGCGCGGAAATCCTGTTCGTTCTCTGATATCAAAGCCTCCGGCGAACGTCACGCCGGAGGCCATCAGGACATCGTCTTGACAGGGATACAAGCCGTTGGGCCTCTTGGGTTTACCGTCCAAATATACGTGACGGCACCGGGCGAAACGGTGCTAGACTATCCGGCATCACAACATAAAAACACGCAACTTGGGGGCTGTTACTATGTCGAAAATTGTGTCGGCTGAAAAAGTCGAAGAATATCAAAACCGTTTCATGGAGGGATTGAAGCGGCGCAACCCGGGCGAGACGGAATTCCATCAGGCGGTCTACGAAGTCGTCCAGAGCATTTTCCCCTATATCGCCGACAAACCACACTATCATCAAAAGCAGATACTCGAACGCATGGCGGAGCCCGACCGCGTCATCATTTTCCGGGTCTGCTGGGAGGATGACGAGGGTAACATCCGTGTCAATCGCGGGTACCGGGTCCAGAACAACAATGCCATCGGTCCCTACAAAGGCGGACTGCGGTTTCACCCCAGTGTCACACTCAGCGTTCTGAAGTTTCTCGCCTTCGAACAGACCTTTAAAAATTCTCTGACCGGTCTGCCCATGGGTGGCGGCAAGGGCGGCTCGGACTTCAACCCCAAGGGGAAATCCGACAACGAAGTCATGCGCTTTTGCCAGGCGTTCATGAACGAACTTCATCACCACATCGGCCCCAATCTTGACGTGCCGGCCGGTGACATCGGTGTCGGCGGCCGGGAGATCGGTTACCTGTTTGGCCAGTACAAGAACCTCACCCATCAGTACGTGGGCGTCCTGACCGGCAAGGGTCTGGAATACGGTGGCAGCCTGATCCGGACCGAGGCAACCGGCTATGGCGCTGTCTACATGATGGAGAACATGCTCGCGTTGAAGAACGACTCCTTCGAGGGTAAAACCTGCCTGGTTTCGGGTTCAGGCAACGTCGCCACCTATGCCGTCGAAAAGATCAACCATCTGGGAGGTAAGGTTGTCACTCTGTCCGATTCCGGCGGTTATATCCACGACCCCGACGGTATTGACGCAGAAAAACTCGCCTGGGTGATCAATCTGAAGAACGTCAAGAGAGGCCGGATCTCAGAATACACCGAGGAATTCAAAGGCGCATCGTTCCACGAAGGCCGGCGTCCCTGGGAGGTCCCCTGTGACCTCGCCTTCCCTTGCGCCACCCAGAACGAGATCTCGGCTGAAGAAGCCAAGACCCTGCTCAGAAACGGTTGTACCGGAGTTTCGGAGGGCGCCAATATGCCGACGGACCAGGAAGGTATTCATGCCTTTGTGGACGCCAGGATCCTGTTTGCCCCGAGCAAGGCTGCAAATGCAGGAGGCGTCGCGGTGTCCGGGCTGGAAATGAGCCAGAACAGTGCGCGTGTAAACTGGAGCGAGGACGAACTGCAAAGAATGTTAAGCGAAACCATGAAGGGAATTCACGACAAATGCGTCCAATATGGCCGCGAAGACGATGGTTATGTGAACTACCTCAAGGGCGCAAATATCGCAGGCTTCGTCAAGGTTGCTGACGCCATGCTCGCCTATGGAGTAGTTTAACGGTTTCGAATGGTATCTATGCAACGGTCGGAATGACCGTGGGACTCGAAACCGCTTATAGATAATGACTCGAATCGAGTTGGCTGTTAAACTTTTTACAAAGTTATAAGAACACTCGGTCTCAAAAGGCGTGATCAAAGAACCGTGTAATGTGTAAGTTTAAATCAGAAAATACCCCGCGCTCTGAATGACTTAGCAGGCAAGGGAGTATTACCTGAGGCTGATTTTTGGAGATCGGCAGATCGTAAGTTAGGGGGAAACGGTCATTTTCGCAGTCGTTACATCTCGATTGTACTCGAATTCGCCGCGAAGATCGGACAGGGCACGCCTTAACGGTGTTGTACTGAGGTCCCGCATAGCCTTTTCGGCCCTGACCACGGGGACAGCGTCCAACTGTGCCCCAACCAATCCAATGAGGAGTATCTGATGGCTCTAGCGCTACAGATCGGCGGTGGACTGATCGTGCTCTTTGCACTGCTGCAGGCCGGTACAGGTCTGGTTGCCCAGTTCAACAGCGCCGTTCGCAATCGTCAGATGGACCAGCGCAAGTTTGCCTTCTTCGGTGAGCGGGCCAACATTCTGATTAAGCGCGCGGAAGTCGATCGGCTGCGCACTGAGTTGACCTGGGCGGGAAAGAGAAAGTTTCGTATTGCCAAAAAGAATATCGAAAACAAGGCTGGCGATATCTGCTCTTTTTATCTTGAGCCCCATGACGGCGGCGCCCTGCCCCCGTTTCAGCCAGGCCAGTTTTTGACCTTCGAGCTGAAGATACCCGATCAGCCCGTGCCGATTGTGCGTTGCTATTCACTGTCCGACAGTCCTTTGGCGAAAGACTGGTATCGGGTCAGTATCAAGCGCCAGGGTCCGCCGCCTAAAGCCGATCCGGGAACGCCTCCGGGTCTGTCCTCGAATTTTTTCCATGACGGCCTAAAGGAAGGCGACGTTGTCGATGTCGATGCGCCCAATGGCGGATTCTATCTGGACACCCATTCCGAGCGGCCCGTCGCCCTGATCGGCGGCGGCGTCGGGCTGACGCCTGTCCTTTCCATGCTTAAATGGTTGGCAGACAGCGGCAGTCATCGTGAAACGTGGTTTTTCTACGGTGTCAGGAACGGCGATGATATCGCTTTGCGAAATGAAATCGAAGAAATCATTGAAAACAACAGCCATTTCCATTCGGTAATCGTTTACAGCGCCCCATCGGAAGACTGCGTTGAAGGCAAGGATTATGACGCAAGCGGCTATCTGAACGTCGACGTCATGAAGAAGTACCTGGGAACGTCGAACTACGAATTCTACATTTGCGGTCCGCCGCCCATGATGGACTCGACGACAACGCAACTTATGGAATGGGGCGTGCCCGAAGAGGACATTCATTTTGAGGCCTTTGGCCCGGCGACCGTCAAGAAGGTTCATAAGGGTGATGCCGAACCGGGTGCGACCGGAGAAACATTCAAGGTCGAATTCGCCCGTTCGGGTAAATCGGTTACCTGGAGCGAAGGCGACGGCACTTTGCTGGATCTGGCCGAAGCGAATGGAGTGCGGATCAGCTCTGGTTGTCGGGCCGGCAACTGCGGCACCTGCTCCACTGCGGTGAAGGACGGAAAAGTAGACTATGTCTCCAAGCCCGCCACCAAACCGGCGCAAGGGACCGCGTTGGTATGTGTCGCGTGTCCGAATGGAGACATTGCGCTGGATGTATAATGCAATAAGATAATCAAGCTTTTCATGAGTATATGAAAAATCGGGGATGAAATATGACAAACATGTGGAAAAATCTAGGGCCAGTGCGGTTGCTGAGCCTTGTTGCAATGACGTCGTTCTTGTTTGGTGTGTCGGCAGCGACGGCCGGTCCGGATGAGATTGTCGGGCCGAATAATTGTGCCGAATGCCACATTAAAGAGACTGCGGCCTGGAAGACGACTCATCATTTCTCGACCTTCCGGGCGCTGCCCAAGAGCGACGAAGCAAAGGAAATCGCGTCGAAGATGGGCGTGAAACGGCTGAAGGCCGATAGTTTGTGCCTGAGTTGTCATTTCACGAATCAGACTGTCTCGGGATCTCCCAAAGCCATTTCAGGGATTTCGTGTGAGTCCTGCCATTCAGAGGGTAAGGAATGGTACAAGGTTCACTCTGAGTTCAGCGGCAAGAAGGAAGGTCAGGAAAGCGCGGCGGAAATTGCCGCGCGCTGGGAGAAGTCCGAAGCAGCTGGCATGATCCGCCCGAAAATGACCTATACGCTGGCCAAGAATTGTTTCACCTGCCATCTGGTCCTTGATGAGAAACTGGTCAACACGGGCGGGCACGCAGCCGGCAGCAAGTTTGAGCTTGTAAGTTGGTCGCAGGGCGAAGTGCGCCACAACTCTTGGTACAACAAGGGTAAGGGCAATCCGGAAGCCAACACTGAACGTAAACGCATGTTGTTCCTCGTCGGACGCATCGTTGAACTGGAAATGGCACTGATCGGCGTCGGCAAGGCGACGGTCAAGAAGGATTACGCCTTGAAGATGGCCAAACGCGCCGGCAACGCTCGCAAAGTCGTGGCCACTCTTGCAAAGCTGCTGCCCGACGCATCGGAGCTACAGGAAATTGTGGCGGTTGCCAAAGCCGCCAAGTTAAAGCTCAACAACGAAGCTCAGATGAACGATGCTGCAGGCAAGATCTCAGTTTTGGGATTGAAATTTGCCGCCGGTCATGACGGTTCTGCTTTCGGCGCCATCGACAAATACATTCCGGGGCCAAAGAAGTACAAGGGTCAGGCATCTAACTAAAATGGTCGATGATCCGGATTCGGAAATCCAAGACGAACGAAATCGGCGCTGGGACCAGCCATTCGGCAAGGAACTTCTCGAGGGTAAAGTCGTCCTGCCTATGGACGACGACACCGTCGATCAGGTGCTGTCCCTGCCCGATTTCGAGGATCTTAATCCCGATGACTTCCCGACTTGGCTTCCGCTAAAGGGCATTATCGCCAATGACGGACGCTTGCGCCGCTATCGCAAGGGCGAAGTCATTTTCCGCAAGGGAGACTACGGCAACTCGTTGTTTGTTATCCTGTCGGGCAAAGTGGTCGGCCTGGCGTCTGTGGCGAGCGAAAGTCAGGTGCTGACTGGCACGGCCAAGAGCCGGAAGTCCTGGTGGCGCTCATTTGGCCAGTTGCTCGCCCGGCGAACGCCTCCGGAATACCGCAGTTCCCGACCGGCGGCCGACGTCGAAGAACTCTCAGCCGATGCCCGAATGGGCAAACTGGAATCATCGCAAAAAGTGGACGTCGACGAGATTCTGGCGAAACACCCGAATTTCACCTTAGGGCCGCCACAGATGTTTGGCGAGCTGGCGGCTCTGACCCGGAGTCCGAGAACAGCAAGTATCTTCGCGCTGGAAGACGAAACCCTCGTGTTTGAACTGCGTTGGCAGGGTCTGCGGGAGATCAGGGACTGGTCGGTTTCGTTCCGACAGAAAATCGATGACCTGTATCATGATCGCGGATTGGCAGCCGGCTTGCGCGACTGTCCAGTGTTTTCCCATGTTGACCAGGAAACCCTCGACGAAATTGCCCGGCATTCCCTTTTCGAGACTTACGGAAAATTCGATTGGACCCATCGGTTCAAGAGCGAAATAGGCAAGCAGGGCACCGCCGAAAACATCATCGATCAGGAACCCTTGATCTGCGAACAAGGGGGACACGTCGACGGACTCCTTGTGATCAACAGTGGTTTTGGCCGGGTTACGGAGTACGTCGACCACGGTCAGAAAACCATCGGCCATCTTTCCCGTAACGATACTTTCGGTCTGAAGGAAATCGCGGAGGCAGACGAGCATGGAGGCACAACGCTGAAATCGAGCCTGCATGCAATTGGTTACGTCAATGCCATTCGCATCCCAACAAACCTCGTTCGCAAATACGTCCTGCCGGGCTTATCCGCCGCAATGATGGGTATCGCCAAAGATGTGGTGACGACCGGAGATCGGGAGGAAATGCGACAGGGATTGATGGACTTTGTGGTCGACCATCGCTTCATCAATGGCGAGAAAGCCATGCTGATCAATCTGGACAAGTGTGTCGGGTGCGATGACTGCGTACGCGCCTGCTCCACTGGCCATTTCAATAATCCCCGGTTCGCGCGGCACGGTCCTACGTTTGAAAACGCCATGGTCGTCAACGCCTGCATGCATTGCACCGATCCGGTCTGCCTGATTGGCTGTCCGACAGGCGCCATCCATCGGGCTGAAGACACCGGAATCGTGGTGATCAAGGACACCACCTGCATTGGCTGTGCAACCTGTGCCAACTCATGTCCGTACAACAACATCCGCATGGTCGACATCCGTGACGAAAACGGCGCCTTCATGCTGGATCGGGACGGTCATCCGATCAGCCGTGCTACAAAATGCGATCTTTGCGCCGACCAGCTAACCGGTCCGGCCTGCGCTGAGGCTTGCCCCCATGAAGCCCTGACCCGTATCAACATTCGCGACACCGAGAGTTTGCTGAAATGGCTTGGTTGATCCGAAAGTTCAATAAGGGAATGCTCGTCAATCTCGCGTTCGCGGGCGGGGCGTTTTTCCTGTTCTACATGGGTAATCTCGGTTACGAAGTTGCTCTGCGTGATGTTCAGTACTTCAACGGCTGGATACTGACCGTTTGCATGATTGTCATGATGGCCCTGACTCTGCGCAAACGCATGGTCATTCTTCCCTTCGGCAAGGTCCGGCTGTGGTTGCTGCTGCACTACTACCTTGGTTTTCTCACCGCCGGCATATTTCTCGTGCATTCGAGGTGGCGGTTCCCGGATTCGCCCCTGGAATGGTTACTCTGGGCCCTGTTCATTATCGTTGCCGTCAGTGGATTGTTCGGTGGACTTGTCAGCAAACTCGTTCCCAAGCGGTTGGAAGTACACGGAGAACGCATTCTGTTTGAGCGCATTCCGGTGTTCCGCAACCAGTTGGCTGAAGAAGCCGAGGCCCTGGCTCTGGAATCCGTAAAGGGCGGAAACACCGTCAGCATCGCCAACCTGTACACGGATATGCTGGGTGAGTTCTTTGCCCGTCCGCGCAATTATTTTGCTCACCTTCGGTCGTCAAACCGGCCACTTTCCAGGATCATGGGCGAAATGGTTTCAATCGAGAGATATCTCGACGACGAAGGCAGAACCCGCCTCGCAAAAATGCGAGATCTGGTGGAAACCAAGAACAATCTCGATTTTCAATATGCTAACGGCAGTCTTTTGAAGCTTTGGCTGTTTCTTCACATTCCGGCGACCTATGCCCTGATCATAGCAATCGTCGCGCATATCGTTGTCGTATATGCATTTTCCGCGGGAATAGCGTGACGTGAACATCCTTCAGAAATTCGGGTTTCGTGAAAGCCGTTATGAGCGCCCCCAGGACAAATGGGTCTGCGGTCGCCTTGCGGAGGGAAAGCCCTGCTCAATGGGACCGGGCGGTGACGGCAGCTGTCGGGTCACGTCTGTCTGTCAGCCTCACATGGAAGACGGCCGTTGGGAATGCCGGCGGTCACTGCAGGACGGCGGCACCTGTGATGCAGGCCCACTGCCAGACGGAAGTTGCTGCAATAAACTGGAACGTTGCGCACCCCGACCCAGCATGCGTACTCAGCGAAAACGCTGGTCTCTTTGGGCAACGGCACTGACTGTCGGTCTGGTTGTGTTGATCCTTAGCGGCGGTATGGCCAAGGAACTCCTGATGCCGGGACCGCTGTCCCAGCCCCATGCAAACCTTACCGACTGCAAGACATGTCACGCTGGTGTTGAGCCAGACAATCTGGGTTGGTTGCACCAGTTTACCGCGTCCGTCGGCCCTAAGCAGAATGCCGAATTGTGTATTTCGTGCCACGACGTAGGTGCACAACCGTTCGCTCCTCACACCAATCCGGTAGAGCAGTTGAAACGGATGACGGAAGCCTACACCTCGAGCCCGAAATCACGCCCGGTACAAAGCGACAGTTGGGTGCATACGATTGCCTTTCCAGGTCCGGATCCAAAGCCAGCACCGGCTGAGGCTCAGGTCTATTGTGCGACATGTCATGAGGAACATCAGGGTCTCTACAGTGACTTGACTACACTGTCCAACGACCGGTGCCAGACATGCCACACCTCCAAATTCGGGACCTTTGCCGACTCTCATCCGCAATTCGAGGATTATCCATTCGACCGGCGGACGAGGATCGCCTTCAATCACAAGTCGCATTTCGGAAAGCACTTCCCGAAAACCAAGGAAGCGGCGACACCAGGCCAGATCACACCTGGCGTCTGCGCTGATTGTCACCAGCCCGGTCCTGCGCAGAAATACATGGAGATCAGGTCCTTTGAGGCCATGTGCCACTCTTGCCACAACAAGGACGTTCTGGGCACGAACCGGGCCGATTCCAAAGGCGTCGAATTCCTGACCGTGCCGGGCCTGGATGTCGCAACACTGGTGGAACGCGGCAAGGATGTCGGGGAATGGCCAGCAGACTCCGAAGCCCCGGTTACCGCCTTCATCAAGATGCTGCTCCCTGCCGAGACAAAGGATGTTGCAGGCATCAAGGACCTGCTCGACCTGACTGATGCAAAAGAAGAAGATCTGGACAAAGTAAAGACTCTGGCATGGTCCATCAAGCGCCTCTTCCTGAAACTTGAAAGAGGCGGACTGCCAACCACAATGGAACTGCCGCCTAATGCGGATGGAACCGAAATCGATCGCACTCAGGTGGCACGGATGGCCGGAATGCTATCCCATGATGTGATCAAGGCGGGTAACCAGGAGTGGTTCGGAACACTTGAAGACGACCTGCTGCAGCACGACAAGGGTGAACAGACGAAGTCCTTCAAAAAACAGAAGGAAGAGAAAGAAGCTGCTGCGGTCCCAGCCGATACTACTCCCTCGGAAACTAAAGCAACTCAGACAGATGGCGACGAGAGCCTGGACTCTGACAGTGCAGGTCTTGAGGAAGAGAGCGCCGGGCTCGAAGACGAAAGCGTCGGCCTCGAGGAGGAAAGCGCCGGTCTCGAAGAAGAGAGCGCGGGCCTTGAGGAGGAAAGCGCCGGCCTCGAAGAAGAGAGCGCAGGCCTTGAGGAAGAAAGTGCAGGCCTCGAAGACGAAAGTGCAGGCCTGGAAGTCGAAGGCGCCGATGCCGCCACTGACACTGCCAAAGAGCAAAAAGACAATAAGGCAACGGAAACCGCCGTCCCCGAACAGGTCGAGTCCGAACTATGGGCAAAGTTTGGAGGATGGTATCGACAGGACTTCGCGATCCGCTATCGGCCATTGGGTCACGCTGATCAGTTCCTCAAGGCATGGCTGGATTTTGCCGGACGGGCCTACGGCGGCTCCAAGAAAGACGAAATGATGCCCATCTTCGACCAGTTGGCACCCAATGGTGCCGTCGGACGATGCACCAAGTGCCATAGCGTCGACGAAAGGGATGGCTTCAAGCAGGTCAAGTGGGAAGCTTTCAGCGCACAGAGAGTCAAGAGCCGGTTCACGAAATTCTCCCATGACGCCCACATCAGTGCGGTTGGAAGCAAAGGGTGCGTTTCGTGTCACCAGCTGTCGCCAACCCCCAGTGGCGATCATCTGAAAACATACCAGGGCGGAGACCCGGGCGTGTACGACCAGAACTTCATGACACTCGACAAACAGCTTTGTGCCACCTGCCACACGGAACAGGCTGCTGGCGAAACCTGCGTGCTTTGTCACCAGTATCACTCGACGGAATTCAGCAAACCTCTGGTCAAGACAAAGTTACCCTAACGGTTTCGCTTTCGTTGGTGCGTGCCTTTACTCAAACAGCTTTCGATATTGCCGGTCGGCAAACCGGGCGTTGAGTGCAACTGATTTCCGGTAGTCCTTGCGCGCCTGCTTCGGTTTCCCAAGGTGAAGCATCAGGGCAGCCCGCCGATAATAGGCTTTTGCAAACTTTGAATTCGCTGCAATCGCCCGGTCAAAATCCTTCCGGGCCTTGGCCGTGCTGCCCGCCTCGATGTGCGACAGTGCACGGTTGTAAAGCGCCAATGCGTGTTTCGGCTGCAGTTTGACAACCTTGTTGAAGTCGAGAATCGCTTCCTTGAAACGCCCGAGTTTTCGGTTGGCAAAACCCCGGTTGAAATAGGCCGCGACATAACCGGATTTCAGCTTTATGGCCTTGCTGTAGTCTTTGACCGCCTCTTCATAGCGGCCGAGCTTGCGAAAGGCATAACCCCTGTTGTTATAGGCTGACGCATAGTTCGGTTTCAGACGAATGGCCACAGCATAATTGTCGATGGCACTCTTGTATTCACCCATCCGACGATAGACCAGACCGCGGTTGTTGTATGCGTGGGGAAACTTTGGCTTCAGACGGATGGCAACCGTGTAACGAATGAGGGCTTTTTCAAAGTCCTTCTTCTTTGCCAAAGCGAGGCCGCGATTGAAATAGGTATTGGCGAACCGACGCTGCAGTGGTGCTCTGTACTGCGTGAATTCGTTGCACGCCGCCTGGAATGACCGTGTCTCGTCGAGCACAAATTTGACCTTTGGCGTTTTGCCCCGCTTCCATTCACCGGCCTTGTGCCCGGTAATGGAATAGACGTAGCCGCGGGTCTCCGCTGGCAATCCTGATCGCCCTGCACGCCAGTTATTGACCCGCCTTTCACCGGCATTGTAGGCCGCTGCCGCCAGTCCCAGATTTCCGTATCCTTTAGAGAGGTAACCAAGCAGTCGCGCAGAAGCCTGAATCGCCGACATTGGTTCAAAGGAGTTTTCCAGATTCCATACTTTGGCCGTCCCGGGCATGAATTGGGCGATGCCCTCGGCTCCCACCGGACTGATAGCGTTGGGATCGAAACGGCTTTCTTTCCAGATCAGTTTTGCAAGAAATCCGGGTGGGATATTGTTGGCAAGGGCCGCCGATTCTATCCGGCTGCAGACTTTGGCGACAAAACCGGCTTTCAGGGCAATCGGGGCCTTGTCAACTTTAGCCGATTTGCCGCTCACTTCAGTGTCAGCCAGCGCGAAACTACTTGCAAGCATCACCGCCGCAAAGCTCGACAATCCTATCGAATGCACTGAGCAAAGGGCAGAATTGCCTCGTCCGCCATACTCAGGTGGCCGCGTTCCTACCATTTATCCGACATATCCCGATAATGTATTTGCTTCGGCGGAACATTACACAAATTGCGTGGTTCCCGGAACCGATTACTGCCGGTCAGGTGGGTGATTTCAGACGAAAGTTAACAGATTCTGACGCCTGTACCGGTAATGCAGGCTTGATCGTGCCTTCGGTTCAAACACCAAGCACATTGTGCAGCCGGGCATCTTTTGTCTTGAAGTGGTCAACGAACCAATGCTGGACGGCCTTTGCAAGTGCGTCGTCATAGGCCGCATAATGCCCTGCCTCGAAGTCGTCCATGATGTCACGAATATCGTCGAGCAGCTTTTCATGGTCGCTTTTGTGTTCCGCATACTCGTCATAGCTGTGTTTGCGCATGATTGACTCCTCGAGCGCAAAGTGAGCTGAAATACGGGCGAAGACTTCGCCCAGAAAGTCGGCGACGGTTTCCTTCGGCGCATCGCTGCCCAGTTGATCATGCAGTCTGTTGATCAGATCGACCAGTTCGCGGTGTTCGTGGTCCACCTCAACAACGCCGGTTTCGAAATCCGATCGCCACTCCAGTAATGCCATGGCCCGCCTTTCCTATCTGAACAGAAAGCCGCCGGCATCGGCCTTGAAGTCAATCGCCAGATTCTGCAGGGGCTTCAGTGTGGTCTCATGGGTGGTTTGATAGTCAAAACCACTTGCACGTTTGCTGTCACGCAACTGTGCGACGATCACATGAGGCCCAGCGGACACCCTGAACTTCCGATAGGTTTGTGATGCGCCATCGCTTGACAGCCCTGTGGGTTGCAGGCGGTCATCGTAGAGTACATTGCCATCCAGAGTGAGGCGAACGTGAATTGGAATACGCTCCCGAGCACAGGTATTGGGACGGCGGTCCTTGGCAGGCAACTTCGCGATCTCTTTCGATGTCAGTTTCCTGCAGTCGATCTTGCGGGCGCCACCGTGGGCGAAACTCAGCTTGATCTGTGCCATGCCCTCAGGCATCTGTCGATAGGCCGGATAGCTTGACAGAAAACCCACCAGTCCTGCCGCCGACACATAGAACAACGCCTGACCGGCATATCGCACGAGATCATGCATCGGCAACCTCCCGGGGCGCCGGGGCGCATGGACTTTTCCTGGTTGGAACAGGAGGGCGTGGCATGCCCCGCAGATCCGACGAGAACGCCTCGAGGGCGCGCCGCAGATGCGAGGTGCCGGAGGCCCCCGCCCAAACAGTCTTCAACCGTCCGCGGTCCACTCGGGCACGCAGGTGCGGATCACGGTCACCTGCAAACCGCTGCTTTGTCCAGCCGATGCCAAACCGGGCGTGACATGAGTTTTCGCGGCACCCGGTCAGCATGACGCCATCGGCGAGATCACGGCTGAGGACGAAATCGACAAATGCCGGTGGCAACTGACCGATGCACGTCAGAGGCACGACACCGACCGAGGGAGACTCTACATTTGACAATGCCGGGCCATGGTCGCAGCCGAACACCATGATGCGGTCCGTTCCGGTCAGCCGGCTGGCTTCAACTTCCACCCGGTCGCGCAAACCTGCAATTGTCCGGTCCGGCATATCGATGCCCGGTGCCAGACCAGACATCCTGCGAAACGGCATCGAGGTCGGGCACGACCCCGCGCACAGCCCGCATGACACGCAATAGTCCGGATCAACCACCGGTTCGCGCTCGAATGCGGTGCCGTCACTGCGGGCCACCATGGCGATCGCGTTGTATGGACAGTCGTTGAAACACCGTGAGCACCCGTTGCAATTGGCAAGATCGACCACGGCGGGTCGGGCACGCTTCAAAGGCGGCAACCACGGCATGGCAACCATAATTACCAGCAGGCAGAGCCCGGATCCCCAGGTAACGCTCGCCGGCAAAGTTTGCAGCAGAGGGAACAAGGGCAGATAGAACCAGTCCAGGCCAACAGTCCCAGGGACAATCGACAAATCGGCCGGCGGTTGGCTGAGGGCTGGATGCACCAGGGAGAGGACCATCAGCGAAGCGAAAACCGATAGTGCCAGTCCACGAGGTGGATTTATGCGTGGTTTCGTCACCCGTTGCAGGTGTATCCACAATATTGTCAGCGCAATCAGCGGGATCGCGATATGCATGAATATCATAAGCGTGAAGAAACGGCTTTCCAGTGCCTCCGGTGACATGAAGTTGCGGGCAATCGGTTCACCGAAAATCGGCAAAAGATCGAGCCATTCGGTCGAAACGATTGCCACATACTGGGCAAGTTGGTCCCAGACCAGCCAGTAACCGCTGATGCCGGCGATAAACACCATGATCATGATAGGCACACCGGTTACCCAGCTGAACCAGCGAACGCCACGATACCTGTCGCGTGAAAATTCGCGCACCAGATGGGTCATCATAACAATGATCAGCCCGTCCGAGGCATAACGGTGGAGGCTGCGCATGATACCCGCGAGGTACCACTGTTCGTGAGTCATGTACTCAATCGAGCTGTACGCATTGGTTACACCGGTATCAAAGAAGATGTAAACGTAGATACCGCTGACGGTGATGATCCAGTAGAAGAAGAAACCAAGGGCACCAAGATTGAGCAAGGGGTTCCAGGACGCAGGGAACACCCGTGACAGAGCCTCCTCAGCCAGATCGAAACCACGACCGAGCACGAACTTGAGGGCCTTCATACGCGTGCGTCCTTGCCCGTGCCAGTAGTGTCGGAAGTACCCGTGGATCTGCCGGAAAGCCGGAACTCGCGCAGCACCCAGACGGCAACGCCCAGAAGGCAGGCAAGCCCGATGCCAATGCCGATGAACAGGGAATAGTTGAAGTAATACCGCCCCGTGTTGGGGTTGTAGACCGTGCAGAACAGCTTGATGCGTTGCGCGATGCCGGTAACCGACAGGATCTCGCGGCGTTGACCGAACATCAGGTCTTTCAAGGGTTCGACGATTGCCGGCGGATTGAAAATTCCTCCCATGATCTGCTGGTAGATCCGCCCGTCTGCGTCAATGACGCTGACCTGGGCCATATGATCGAATCCCCCGGCGGACGGAACTATGGAAAACCCGATTGCTTCGGCAAGTTTGGTGACCGTGTCCTGGTCGCCGGACAGGAATTTCCAGTTCGGCAGGTCGATGCCCCGTGTCCGGGCGAACGAACGCATGCGCTCCGGCGTATCGTGGCGGGTGTCGAAACCTATCGTAATCACGGCAAAACTCTCAGGCCCCAGGGCCGCCTGGGCGACTTCTATGGCAGGCCGCAGATTCTCGATGATTGCTGGGCAGACATCGGTACAACCGGCATAGACCAGCGAGACCAGGACCGGCTTTCCACGCAGCCCGGCAAGCGTCACCGCCCTGCCCTCGGTATCCGAGAACACCAGAGCTGGCAGAAGGTTGCCTACGGCGGCTTCCGACAAAGCCACCGCTTCGTCCTGCATCGTTTGTTGCGAAGCAATTGCTGATCCATTCATGACCAGGGCCGCAAACAGGCAGGCCAGAAACTTCATCCAATTGCCCCAATCGCCTTGTCCGCGATCGCCGCTCCAAGTAACAGGCAGAGTTGAAGAAGGGAGGCAAAGAAGTTCTTCAGGGCGTGACTGCGGTCGGGCCGGCGCACAAGGGCGATGCTCGTCCAGGTAAAAAGCGCACCTCCGATCAGTGCACCGCCGAGATAGATCATGCCCATGCCATACCAGGCCGGAATCAGAGAGATTAGTGACAGTAATGCGGTGTGCGCAAGAATGACCCACGCACAAAGGCGGTTGCCGGCGACCACCGGCAGCATCGGCACACCTGCATGTCGATAATCGTCGCTGGAGACCATGGCAAGGCTCCAGAAATGCGGCGGCGTCCACAAGAACAGAACCAGCGTCAGCAACAAACCTGCCGTGCCGATAGCCGGGTCAACCGCCGCAGCACCTGCCAAGACCGCGAAGCTGCCCGCCAGGCCGCCGACCACAATGTTGGTCCACGAACGGCGCTTGAGCCACATGGTATAGACCACACCGTAAGTAAACGCGCCCAGGAACGTGTACAGCGCCGCCCACCAGTTTGTCGCAACACCGGCAAGCAGAACCGACCCGGCAAGCAGGCCGACAATGACAGTCAGCCAACCTGCACCGGCCTTGAACTGCCCGGTGACAAAGGGCCGGTTGGCTGTTCGTTTCATGCGCGCATCGAGATCACGCTCGACCCACTGGTTGAAAGCGCCGGCACTACCGGCTGCCAGGAACACGGCAAACGCCAGCAGACCAAGAGGGATTATACCGGGCGACGGGCCTTCAGCAACCGCGATTCCGCCGACGGCACTGAGCATGATGGCAACGGCAATGCGCGGCTTGAACACCATGATGGCGTCGTTGATCGTGGTGCTGCGCTCCAGGGTCACATCCGTCATCTGTTCACTCCCCGCATTATGAAGGTCCTTTGATCGAACTGTGTCCGGTTCACCCCATCTGCCAGAGTTCCGACAGGTACTTCCAGTTCACGAAGTAATACAGAACGAAGGCGGTAAAGAAGATCGACACCAGAATGTAGGTGCCCGGCAGGTGAAACGTACCGGCATTGCCGTAGGTCGAAACCGCATCGCTCATCTGCTTCTGTGGTCTTGGCCCAAGCGCTTCGACGATATTGCTGGCATCGACTTTCTTGCCGAACAGGACACTGGCAACAATGATGGCAACGAACAGACCACCGCCGATTGCTGCCATGATGCCGGACAGGCCATTCAACGCCAACATCAGGAAGGCCGCAGGCGGATAATCGAAACTGAGCGCTGCGTCCGAGAACGTAATATCCCAATGGCGTCGCGAAACGCCGAGGGTGCCCGCTCCCATCATGAACAGCGAAATCCCTGCAGCTCCCAGGCCGAACAGATAGGGCTGCCATTTTGCGAGCTTCGGCCAAATGATTTCACGCTGGAAGATCAGCGGCACCAGCAGGTACGTGATCGCCATGAAGGCCAGTGTCGTACCGGCAACCACGGTCGCGTGGAAGTGACCGGGCACATAAAGTGTATTGTGCAGCATGATGTTGATCTGCTCGGTACCCAGCACAACACCCGAAATGCCGCCGAGGAAACCGAACAGCACCAGCGACAGGAACATGCCGGCAAAGGCAGGGTTGTTCCAGGGCGCCCGGCGCAGCCACTCGAAGACACCGTTGGTAAAGCCGTTGCGGCGCTGGGCGGCCTCGATGGCACCAGGTATCGACATGCCGTGGATCATGCTGCCGAGGACGGCCAGATAGATCGCATACGACGTGTTGAAGACCTTCCACTCCGAACTAAGACCCGGTTCAACCAGCATGTGGTGGGCACTGGCCAGTTGCAGAAACAGAATGTACATCAGAAAAGCCGTGCGGCTGACTTTTTCGGACAGCGGTTTGGCCCCCATCAGCAAGGCGGGAATGGCGTACCAGATTGCCACCTGGGCGGCCATGTTGATCTGTTGTGACGAATGCCCCATGGCCCACCACACCAGCTTGTACATGACAGTGTCGATATGGCTGATGTAGCCCAATGCCCACATCCAGGTGGGGATCAGAATGATCGCACCGCTGGCAATGGTGAAAATCGCAATGATGCAGGCCGTCAGCGCCCCGAACGTGACCAGCGGAATAGATCCTTCATAGGTCTTTTCGTCCTTGGCAATGACAAGAGTGCCCAGGAAAACGAAACAACCCAGAAGCGCACCCACGGCAAAAAGAATGAGCCCCAGATAGAAATTCGGTGGCGCCTTCATCGGCACGTAACTGGTGAACATGATGCTGGCTTCGCCCTGCAGGACGGTCACGTTGGTCAGGATCGCGCCGACCATCATCAGTCCAAAACCGACCCAGGCTATGCGCGGCGTCGCCAAACGGCAGTTGAGCAGGATGGCGGATGCAAAATAGAGCACCGCTATCTCGAAGAAGATAATCCAGACCAGAAGGACGTCCAGGCCATGTGCGGTCAGGACAAGATAGAACATGTCTGACGACAGGAGATGGACAGCCGGCCAGCGGGTAAGAGCCACCAGGAGGCCGAACACACCACCGACGGCCAGAAACACGATGGCAGCCACCGCATTGGCCTTGATCAGTCTTTCCGCGGCAAGATCAACTTTCAGCCCGGTTGCAGGACACGTCCTGAATTTTGCGGCTATACCACCGATGATGCCGGTTTCAGCTGTTACGCTCATGATCTTGTCCTTTGCCTGAAGGATTAGTCGACGACGTGAATCCGGCCGACCATCGTGTGGTGGCCCGGTCCGCAGAATTCGTTGCACACAACACTGAACTTGCCGGTTTCAGTGGGTGTCAGCGTGACCACGTGCTCAAGTCCCGGATGGACCTGAATATTGATGTTCACCGGTTGCAACGAGAACCCGTGCTGCCAGTCCATGGAAGACAGATGAAGACGATAGGTTTGCCCCTTCTTCAGCTCCAGGATCGGCCACCATTCCCACAATCGGGCGAGCATGTAGACCTCGGCTCCGGGTTCCGGCTTTGCAACGGGCGTATCCGCCTCCTCGCGTACGGTGTATTTCTCAGTAAACTCTTCCGTCTTCTGTTCGAACACGGACGGCGAAATCCGGTAGACCTCATTCGACAGGTTCTGATTGCCTTCAAGATGCCACCAGACCATCATGCTGAACATGAATACGCCCCACAGGAGCGCTATGACGATCCAGATCAGTTCCGCACGTCCGACCCGTTCATTCCACCAGACCCGTGATTCAGGAGAAGTGAGTGCCATGTCTGCCTCCTACTCAGCGATCGGTATTTGCGAAAGTTCCATGACACCCCAGAGCAGATAGAGCACTGTCGGCAGCGTCACCCCCAGGAAAAGCAGGAGAAAATGGTTGTCGAGCAACCTCTGCATCGGCGGAATTCGCACGGATTCCTGCACGTCGTCAGTATCGGTATTTGATTCGGCCATTGGATTTCCCTCTCACACGATGAGAAATCATGGCAGGCTCGAACTGATGGGTCTTTGTGCTAGCTCAAACAGGAAGGTGTTGTCCGGCACCATGCCGCGGCGGACAAACAGGCCTTGTGTCCGGCGTCGAGGGCATCACGCCTGACGGAAAGTTCAGGATTTCTGATTCTGCTGCTGGTGGCGCGCCAGGGCGTCCCAATCGACCTCGACCCCCAAACCGGGAGCATCAGGCAAGTGCGCCCGACCGCCATCAAAGGTGATGCCGCCCGAGAAAATCTGCTCGTCGCCGAAAGACAGGAAGGACACGTGCCCTTCGCAATCCACAGGGTAAGGGTTCTGGCAAATCGCAGCGGCATGACAGACAGCAGTGTCCCCCACCAGACTGTAAGGATTGGTATCGACCGAAACGCCCACACCCGCAGCTTCAGCGATGGCGATCGTGCGCCTGGCCTCGAAAAATCCACCGACCCTGTTCAGCTTGAGGACAATCCGGTCGCAGGCCCCGCGCCGGACGATATTGGACAGGGCTTCAGGCGACCAGACTGACTCGTCAAGTATCACCGGCACATGTCCAGTTGATCGGATCAGTGCAGCACCTTCTATATCGTCATAAGGCAATGGTTGTTCGATGGAGAGGTTGTCGTGACCGCGATAGCGTTCAAGTGCGGAGAGCGTCCATTGCGCCGACCACCACCCCTGGTTGGCATCGGCATCAACATAGACATCGCGCGGTGTCACGGCCATCGCTGCATCCAGCTTGTCGAGTTCGGCCAGCAGGTTGTCGCGGCTCCAGCCTTCGGCAAGGAGAACATCGCCAACCTTCACCTTGAGGCCCTTGAAACCGCGGCCGATGAAATCTTCACACGCCGCAGCCATGGCTTCGGGTGTCTTGTGATAGAGGTTTGTCAGCAAATCGAACGATGTCCGGTAGGCCCCACCCAGAAGCGTGTGGATCGGCAATCCCATGGCCTTGCCCACCAGATCGTGCAGCGCCATGTCAACGCCTGAGCGCGCCGATCGGCCGCCGGGATTGCCGCCCCCCAGAGTGGCCACCATCTTGCGGTGGCACAGGGCGATGTTGTGAGCGTCGACGCCGAGCAGTGCGTCGTTGTAATAACGGACTGCAGTTTCCATCTGTTCAGCGGTTTCGCCGAGGTACCAAACCTGGCTTGCGGCCTCACCAATGCCAAAACTGCCGTCTTCCGTCGTGACACGAATGAGAAGTGCGGGCGGTGTGCTCGGCCAGACATAATCGTCCTCCGCCCAGGCTTCCTTGACGGCCTTGGGAAAAAGGCGGAATCCTTCAACCCCTGCGATGCGACGTCCTTTTTCGGTCATCCTGGTTTCTCCTCGCTCAATTGCTGTTCGCCCGTATCGGCCAATTGCCGTCTGATGACTGGAAAGTAGCGATCCCCGTTGCCGGCGTCGACCGCAGCCGCGAACAGATCTGCGACGTTCGCCGCTCCTGGCGCATGGACATTTTGCGCCCGAGCCATCTCCAGCGCGTAGGACAGGTCTTTCGCCGCGTATTTTACCGAGAACGCCCTGTCGGGGAAATCATCGGGCAGGATGCTCTTCATGCCGTGGTTTCTCAGGGCAAAACTATCGGCTGAACCCATGGACAGAATATCGAACAGGGTCTTTCCGTCGACACCGCAGGCCTCTCCGATGGACAGGGCTTCGGACAATGCAGCAACGGTTTCGAACAAAACCATATTGTTCATGATCTTGACCACCTGTCCCGCGCCGGGCGCACCGCAGTGAACCACGTCGCTGCCAATGGTCGAGAGGACAGGTTTGACCTTTTCGAAGAGTCCTGGCTCAGCCCCGACCATGATCAGCAATGTACCGTCTGCGGCTGCCTGGCGGGTTCGCGCGATTGGCGCGTCGGCGAACCCGGCGCCACGGGCCTCTGCCGCCCTCGCCAGCTCCTCCATCAGGGACGGCGGCGACGTCGACATGTCGATCAATATTTGCCCTGCACGAAGCCGGTCGGCCAACCGGTCCGTGCCCATGAGAAGTGCACGCACTTCATTGCCGCCGGGAAGACAGGTGATCACCACATCGGCGCGTTGAATGACGTCGGCCGCAGATACCGCCGCCAGTCCCCCTGCCTGTGCAATCCGCGCGACCGGTTCGGGACTCAGGTCATAGGCCATGACTGTCCACGTGCCCTTGCCCACAAGGTTACGGCACATGGCCTCGCCCATCACGCCGAGCCCTATGAAACCGACGGTATTGATGTCTTCAGCCTTCACGTGGATTCCTCTGCGCCTCGGTCTGTCTTGAAATTGCCATCAGGAAGCAGCGGCACGCTCACCGTAATGAAGGATACTGCTGTCCCTGTTGCCGACGACGCCGGGCTCTGGATTGTAGGAAAGGATTGCCAGCAGCCGGTCGCGGTTGCCGGTTACCCGGTTCACCCGATGCAACGAATAGTGTCCGCGAAACAGCATCAGTGTCCCCGGCTCCATGGCGACCGAATGACAGCCTGTCATGTCGCCATCGAGGATGCGCGCCACGTCGTCGTAATTTTCATTCTCCTCGCTGCGAACATGCGGCGCATACTGGAACTCACCGCCGCCTTCGGGGCTTTGCAACATAAGCGTCGTCGTCATGTTGCCGCGATCAAAGTGCCACTGCTGACAGCCGCCGGGCGGCATCACTGAAATATTGAGGGCCTGATATTTGTCGGCCCCCGGATAGAGCCTTTCGGACCCCAGGACCGCGCCCAGGAATTCCGCCATCAACGGACTCTCATGGAGTGATTTGAGCGCCGACCCTTCAGGGATCAGATCGCCGGCCACCTGACCCAGGTTTCGTTCTCCTTGGCGCCGCAGGGGATGGTCTTCCGAGTATTTCGCCAGACCATCTGCCTGGTAGTTGAAGAAGTAAGGACTGGCTTCCGTCGGGCCACCATACGCCTGCGATGCCAGGTCCCGGGCTTCCGCAACAATCCTCTGCAGACCACCCACACTCAGGAATTCAGGCAGACAACCACAGCCCCTTGCTGCCAGATCCGCCTTCACGTTTGCGATCATGGCATCGAACCCCGGCGTCCCGGTCTCGGTTACCGGATACCTGTCGAGGTTGATCAGTGACGCAACGTCAATTCCTTCTGTACTCATTGAGGGTCTCCGTGGATATGGGTTGCCTTGGCGATCTTGCGCCGGTTTCCAGTCGTCGGCAACAGGTTCATGGCGTCGGCGGCGACGAAAAAAGGTCCTTGCGCAAAGGGCTGAGCGCTGCCGGGTCGATCTTGACGTGAATGACTGACGGTGCGCCATGAGCAAGCGCTGCCTTGAGGGCATCGCCCAGCTCACCGGGCTTCTCCGCACAATAACCCTGCGCGCCACAAAGCCTGGCGACTTGATCATAGGCCGGGCTGTCGATGTCCGCACCAAGCAGGCGGCCCCCGAAGAACGACTGCTGATAGGCTTTCTCCGCACCCCAGGCATTGTTGTCGAGGACGATGGCAGTCACCGGCAGTTCGTGGCGCACAGCCGTCGTCAGCTCTGTCATTGTAAATCCGAAGCCGCCATCGCCAAGAACCGCAATGACCGGTCTTTCAGGCGCCGCCGCCTTGGCACCGAGGGCTGCTGCATATCCAAAACCCACCAGACCGAAATCAAGAGGTGTTATCAGCCCGGGACACTGGAAATGCGCCAGCCGGTCGGCGGCCTGCAGACAGGCATTGCCGGTATCGAGGGTCACGATGGCGTCTTCAGGCAGCCCGTTGCGGATCTCGCCAAGCGCGCGCCGGGGATGCATCGGGACACTCTCGTCGAACACTTCCTCAGCACGTTCCGCTTCAAGCGCTTCACGCTCGGTATTGAACCGTGCAAGCCAATCGCTCCAGGACGCACTGCTCAAGCCGGCATCAGATATGGCCCGAAGGAGCGCAGACGCGGTTTCACGCGCATCCGCCTGCAAACCCAGTGTCACAGGAAAATACCGACCGATTGCGCTGGCTTCGATATCCACCTGGACGATGTCGGCGGTTGCCGAAACGTAGTCATGGCTGAAGAATGTGGAATTGAATGCCAACCGGGCGCCCAGGACGAGCAGCATATCGGCATCCCGGGTCAACCCGCTCGCAACCGGATTGCCACGCGGACCGGCCTGTCCCGCATACAGGGGATGGCCATGGGGCATGACGTCGGCGTGGCCGGTTGACGTGACAACGGGCACCGGCAGGGCTTCCGCCAGCGCGCATAGGGCCGACGCACCACCGGACCACTTGAGCCCTCCGCCAGCGACAATGACCGGCTGCTTCGCCGCCTTCAGCAGGGCAACCGCTTTAGCAATCTGTTCAACCGACGGTGCTCCGGCTCGCGCAATTTCAACAGGTCCAACGGCCGGTGGAGCAATATCTGCCGCAAACACATCGCGCGGCACATGGACCACCACCGGTCCACGGCGCCCGCTCATGGCAAGACGAATCGCATCACGCAATATTTCCGGCAACCGTTCCGGATCAGTGACCAGAATTGAGCGCTTGCAAATCGGCGCAAACAACGCCACCTGATCGATCTCCTGAAATGTATCCTTGCCCAGGTCCCCACGGCTGATCGCGCCGGCAATGACAACCAATGGAGAATAGGCCAGATGAGCTTCAGCAACAGCAGTCGCCAGGTTGACGACGCCTGGCCCCGCCTGAGCGCCTAGGACGATGCCAGGCCCGCCGGTGATACGGGCGTAGGCATCCGCCATATGACCCGCGGCACGCTCGTCACGGGCGCCCACATAGGCGATCTCCCCGCCCTTGTACATGGCATCGTACAACTCCAGCATGGACCCGCCCAACAGGCCGAAAACCGTTTTGATACCCTGGTCGCGCAGCACACGGTAGACGGCGTCCCCGGCATTGATTTTGTTCATGGCAGTTCCGCCTTATGTTGTGACTGAATGGCATGGGCGCACTGCAGAACACGGGCGTCTGCGCCTTTGGGTCCGAGGATCTGCAGGCCTGCCGGCATACCATCCGCAGTTCTGCCGAACGGGACCGAAATGGCCGGCAAGTCCAGCAGCGGCGTCAGTTCCACGGGCCGCCAGTCCTCTGTGATTTCCTGAAAACCAAGATCGGCCGGGTAAGCCAGACCAGATGTGCTCGGCCACACCATCAGGTGATAGGTTTCGAAGAACCTTACGATCCGCTCCCAGGCCAGGGTTCGCACATGCTGGGCTCTGACCACATCATCCACTGTCATCTTTCGGGCCGCGGCAAGAATGCCTTTTAGTTCAGGTCCATACAGTGCCGGATCGGACGCCAGATACACCTCTGTTTGCAATGCGCACAGGTTACGCGCGACACGGTGCGCCTCCATCAGGCCGGAGATTTCCGGCATGTCGTCACGCACATCGCAACCCATCGACTGGAGCACGCGTCTGGCAGGCGCCAGCGTTTCGATGACATGCCGGTCGGTCGTCGCCCCGCCCGGGGTCATGCACCAGGCTACACGCAGATCGTCCGGCATTGATTTGCGGCTTGCCGCGCTGAAATCCAAATCCGACATCTTCAGCGGAGCGGCCGCACTGGGCCTTGCCATGATGTTCAGGAGAAGCGCTACATCTTCCACCGTGCGTGCCATGGGACCGGGTGTGTGCAGTCCATCGAACGGGGTTGGACTCGGCGCCAGGGGTACGAGCCCTCCGCTCGGTCTGAAGCCGACAACGCCGCACCAGGCTGCAGGTGCCCGCAACGAACCTCCCAGATCACTTCCATCGCACAGAGCCGCCATACCGGCTGCCAACGCAGCGGCGGAACCACCGGAGCTTCCAGCCACCGTGCGCGACACGTCATGGGGGTTCCGGGTTGTCCCGGCAACGAGATTCGAGGTCTGCCCGCTGAAAGCAAACTCCGGCGTGTTGGTCTTGCCAAGGATGACACCGCCGGCCTCGCGAATGCGTTCAACATGAAGCGCGTCACGCTCAGGCACATGTTGTTCAAATGACTTTGACCCGAAGGTGGTTCGAAGGTCGGCGGTCTGAAAAATGTCCTTTATCGCAACCGGCACACCATGCAACGGGCCGGCGAATTCTCCCCGCCCGGCCCGGTCGTCCAATGTCTGTGCAACCTCGCGAGCTTTCTCCAGATCAAGCGTAATGAAGGCGCCGATGTCACTCTCGACCTGCTCGATCCGGGTAACGTGAGCGTCGAGGACTTCCACAGCCGAGACCTCGCGCTCACGAAGCCTGCGCGCCAGGTGCACGGCGGACGCGTCACATAAATTTGTCTGATCTTCGGCGAGAGTCATCTGTTTACGCACTCCGCCCGGCGAGCAGGCCTTCGTAGACCGCTTCTTCGGCTGTCCGCGGCGACACACAATCGCCAATGCTCGTCAGGTTCACATTCATGTCGGCAAGTTCTGACTCAAGGGCATTATCCGCCGCATGACCAAGTGCCAGGACAAGGGTATCGGCGTTTTCACAAAGTATGGGATCACCGGACAGCGTGTCCTGAAAATAGATCGTGTCTTCATCCACCCCGAACAGGCGGGCGTGAGTCCTGATCTCCACGCCGAGCTTGTGCAACCGGCCCACATAATGATTACGCGTGTAAAGCTGCAAGGTCTCACCAGCGAGCGCTGCATTGCAGCACAGCCGGACCGCACAACCCGCCGTCGCCAGTTGCTCGGCCAGGCCTATGCCGATCCAGTCCGCGCGCCAGTCTGCAATCACCACACGACTGCCGGTGTTGGCGCGACCTTCAAGCACGTCCCAGGCCGTCACCACGTGCGCACTTTCCACACCGTCAAAATCAGGCTGATACGGTTTGGCGCCGGTTGCCACAACGACAAGGTCGGGATTGCGCTCGGCGACCAGATCGGGGGTGACCATAATCCCGCGCTCCACGGCAACCCCTGCGTTCACCATTTCACGCTCAAGGTTGCCGACAATGCCGCCGAACTCCTCCCGGCCGGGCAACTTACAGGCCAATCGGGCCTGGCCGCCGAGATGGGCGTCCGCTTCGCACAACGTCACATCGTGCCCTCGTTCGGCGGCAATGGCAGCGCACTTCATGCCTCCGGGTCCACCGCCGATGACCAGAACGTTTTTGCGTTTCGCGATCGGTGGCAGGATTGAGAAATCAAGTTCCCGCCCGGTTTCCGGATGCTGGATGCACGAAATTCCAAGTCCCTTGTGGGCCCGGCCGATACAGGCTTGGTTGCAGCCGATACAGGCGCGAATGTCATCCGTCGCACCAGTCCTGGCCTTGGCCGGCATTGCCGGATCGCAGATCAACGCCCGGGTCATGCCGCAAAGGTCTGCTTGGCCCTGGGCGATCACCTGTTCTGCCACCTGCGGCTGGTTCACCCGGCCGGTCACGATCACCGGGATCTCGACTGCAGATTTGATCGCAGCCGCCAGTGGTGCGGCATAGGCATGGTCAAGCCCCATGGGCGGCACGATGTGAACCGATCCGCCCAGACTGGCCGACGTCCCCGCAACAACACTGAGATAGTCGACATCTCCGGCAATATCCTTGCAGATGTCGAGCATCTCGTCATCGTTCAGGCCATCGGCATCCATTTCCGATCCAGATATGCGCAATCCCACCGCCCGGCCATCCGCGGCCTGCCGGACAGCATCGGCGGTTTCCCGGACAAATTTCATGCGTCCGGCGAAATCCCCGCCATAATTATCGTCACGAAGATTGACGCGCGGGTTCAGGAACTGTGCCGGGAGGTAGCCATGGCTGGCGACGATTTCGAAACCATCGAATCCGGCCTCGGAGAGAATGGCTGCTGTCTTGCCATACCCGGCAATGATCTCCTCGATCAACGAAACAGGCATTGGCTTGGGCATGATGTGGAAACGTTCATTGGGCACCGCTGAGGGCGCCCAGGCCACTGGCAGCATGCCGCCCCAGGCTGACAGGATCTCACGCCCGGGGTGAAACAACTGGGCAAATATTCTTGTGCCATGCGCATGGCACGCATCCACGAGTTTTGCATAGTCAGGAACGACATCCCGATCCGAGGCCTTGAGCAGATCTCGTGAAAATCCGGCAGTCTCGTGAACCGCCACGATTTCCGTCACGATTAGCCCTGCCCCACCCTTCGCCCGCGCAGCGTGATAGGCGACCAGCCGTTCGTCGGGAGATCCGTCCGACAGGTATGTATGGTGACCGGTGGAAACGATCCTGTTGGGAATCACGCAGCTTCCGATCTCGATCTGGGAAAACAGATGCGGAAACATTGATGTCACCCGGCCCGGCCGATATCGCTGCGCGATAGCAGCATGTCGCAGGACTGACGCAACGCGAGATCGGTCGCGTCACTGAGATGATCGGGATAGTGGGATTGCAACACGTCCCTGGTGTGTTGGATGGCTTGCGCGCGCACATCCCTTGAGCCGTCGGCTTCCCAGTCCGAAGGGGTGCGCCGGTCACTGACGACCGGGTAAAAATAGTCCGACTTCATGCGGGCAAGTGTCTGGGCGTGACCGAGATAATGTCCTTCGCCATGACAGATATCCGCAATGACTTCGGCGGCAATCGTCTCGGCGTCCACCTCAACGCCGCGCACCGAACGCAGTATGTTTCCAAGCATGTCGTTGTCGACAACGTAGGATTCCAGAGCGCAACCGAGCAGGCTGGCCTGCATACCACAGGCCTGGGTAATCAGGTTGGAGCCGGCATGGGCGGCCAGGCTCACGGCCAGGCACTTTTCCGACCCATGTTGCGCATCGGCAACCTTGGCGTCGGTAATACCGGCAATCGAGCTTGTTGGCAGATCGTAGTACCGACCCATCTGGGCGGCTGCCGCCATCAATATGGCCTGCTCGCCACCGCCGCCTGACATGGCGCCGGTTCGCAAATCGGCAACGAGCGGTTTTGGCGCAAAGATGACTGAAGCTTCAGGGTCCACAAGGCGGGCAAAGACAAATCCTGCCAGTGTCTCCGCAACGGCCTGAACCAGCGAACCGGCAATTGTGGCCGGACTCGTGGCGCCCGCCTGACCGGCGGAAATGATCTGGACCGGAAATCCAGCGAGGACGGCAGCTTCAATGGTCGCCATGGCTTCTTCTGCAAACCGCATGGGCGGCACCACATGACAGACCATGATGGTCATGAACGGCCTCGCCCGAAACGCCGATTCGCCGCCAGCTACCGCATAACACAAGGCGGCAATGTCACGTATGTGTGCCGGGTCGGAACAACTGATGCAAACGTGCTTCGCCGTACCCGCCGTGACGGCGTAAGCGGTATTGATGTCGAGTGCGTAAGGGTCCGGAGCATCGGTCGCCACCATCGAACGGCTAAAGACATGAACATTGTCCAGTGTATCGACCAGACGGGCCGCGTCATAAAGATCCTTCGTTGTCGAACTCCGGTAGGCGCCTGTGTTCAGATCGACAATACTCGGCGATGCACCTCCGGACCCGAAATGGACCCGCGCCCCGGACAGGTCAACATCCAGTTCCGCGCGCTGGCCGCAAAGCACAACGTCACGGCGCGCACCTTTAATGCATTCCAGCACAAGATTACGCGGAAACAGCAACCTGCCATCTTCCGTGACGGAGCCGCCTCGTGCCGTGACCTTTTCAACAGTTGAGGGAATTGCCTGGCTGAGCCCCAGGGATTCGAGCAGATGCAGTGTCGCTTCGTGAACAGCGGCGGTTTCAACGTCTGAAAGGGGTTTGTATCGTCCACCTACGACACCTGGCCAGACCGCGGCGGGGCCGACCGAATCCTCACCTTCAACTCTGGCAGCGCGCCCTCGCCGGGTCCGTCTCTCCTGCACCGCTGCTTGTTCCTTCATCAGGCTGATCCTGTCTGAATACACACGCCGTCAGGTCGTCTTTACAAGTGTGTTCAATTGTATACAATCTTGCGTGAAGTCGACCGGTTTGGCAAGAGACAATTGATAGATGGAAATCAGCAAGAACCTTCCGGACACCGTGGATGTGGTCGTCGTCGGTGGCGGCAATGCGGCACTATGTGCGGCCCTTTCAGCCCGTGAAAGTGGTGCCAGCGTCCTCGTATTGGAACGCGCGCCCGAAGACGAAGCCGGCGGCAACAGCCGTTTCACGGCCGGCGCCATTCGGTGCGTCTATGACGGGGTCGATGACCTGCGGACCCTGATGCCCGACCTCACCGACGATGAGGTCGCGAGGACTGACTTCGGCACCTACACACAAGAGCAATTCTTCGACGACATGGGGCGCATCACCGAGTACCGGTGCAATCCGGACCTTACCGAACTGCTGGTGACACGCAGCCGCGAGACACTGTTATGGATGCGCTCCAAGGGCATCCGCTTCCAGCCGATCTGGGGACGACAGGCCTTCAAGGTGGATGGCCGTTTCAAGTTCTGGGGTGGATTGACAGTGGAGTCCTGGGGCGGCGGTCCGGGACTCGTCGACGGTCTGACGACTGCCGCCCAAAAAGCGGGAATTCAGATCTGCTATCGCGCCCGCGCGCTCACCCTCGAGGCCGAAGCACAAGGGGTGTCCGGTGTAAGGGTCAAACACGACGGCGCAGTGCACCACGTAAAGGCTGGTGCGGTAATCCTGGCGTCAGGCGGTTTCGAAGCCAATCACGAATGGCGCACGCGTTACCTAGGGCCGGGATGGGACCTCGCCAAGGTCCGTGGCTCACGGTTCAATACCGGAGACGGCATCCGCATGGCCCTCGACATCGGCGCGGCCTCCTACGGCCACTGGTCGGGCTCGCATGCGGTCGGCTGGGATCTCAACGCACCCGAATTCGGGGATCTTGCTGTCGGCGACGGCTTCCAGAAACACTCCTACCCGTTCGCGATCATGATCAACGCCAAGGGTGAGCGGTTTGTCGACGAGGGTGCGGATTTCCGCAACTACACCTACGCGAAGTACGGCGCCGTCATCCTGCAGCAACCGGGTCAGTTCGCCTGGCAGATTTTCGACAGCAAGGTGACCCACCTGCAACGTGACGAGTACCGCATTCGTGAAGTCACGAAGGTTCAGGCCGATACCCTGGAGGAACTCTTGTCGAAACTCGAAGGCGTCGACGCCGGACACGCCCTTGCGACAATTGAGGAATACAACGCTGCCGTTCAGCACGACACCCCCTTCAACCCCAACATCAAGGATGGCCGGGGCACTGACGGCCTAGCGATCCCCAAGTCGAACTGGGCCAACACCATCGACGAACCGCCCTTCGAGGCCTTCGCCGTCACCTGCGGCATTACCTTCACCTTCGGAGGGTTGAGAATCGACACCATCGGCAATGTGCTTGACTCGGACCTTGACCCCATCCCCGGCCTTTATGCCGCCGGCGAACTCGTTGGCGGACTTTTCTATTTCAACTATCCTGGCGGCACGGGCCTTATGGCCGGTTCAGTCTTTGGCCGGCTCGCCGGTGCATCGGCAGCAGCGTCGCTCGAGACAATTGCCGGAGCGGCTGAATGAATGCCAAGGTCGTTCCCATTACGGTCAAGAAGCGGCAAGGCAAGAGCCAGGGCAACACAAACCGGTCCCGCGCCGATGATGTCAGCAATCACATTCGCGAAGCCATTCGGACCGGACGTTATGCCCCCGGTGAGCGCATCCGGGAAACCGAGGTAGCCTCCTGGCTCGGCGTTTCCCGCACACCGGTGCGCGAAGCCCTGCGGCGTCTAGAGTCGGAGGGCCTTTTGGGATTTGAGTCCTGGCGTGGCGTTGTCGTGGCGAAACTCGACCGCCAGCAGGTCAGCGAACTCTATGCTATGCGCGAGGTCCTCGAAGGTGCTGCTGCAAGGCTCGCCGCCCGACACATCGACGACGCCGAAATCGAAGTACTGAGCATGTTGCTCGACCGGGCGGACGCGGCGGCAAACGCACCCGACAAACTGGCAGCGGTCAACCGCCAGTTTCACGAGACCATCTATGCCGCCGCCCATAACCGCTACCTGCTGCAAACACTGGAGCAACTGCGCAACGCCCTGGCGCTCCTGCGCGGAACGACTTTTGCCGTTCCCGGTCGGGCGGGCGTCGCCGCACAAGAGCACCGACAGATCGTCGAAGAGATCCGGAACCGCGACCCGGACCGGGCCGAAGAAGCGGCAAGGTCCCACATTGCTGCTGCCCATCGGGCCCGTCTTCGGCTGATGATTGAAGAGGATGAAACATGAGCCGCTGGCAGAGTGCAATTGAGTCGGCAGGCCCCTTGCCGGACTACATGTGGATTGATGGCGCGCCCGTCGCCGCGGGCAACCGTGACCAGATCGAAACCCGCGACCCTGGATCCGGCCTTTTCCTCCAGACGGTCCCTGCGGGCGACGCCAACGACATCGCAGAAGCCGTCGCCGCCGCCAAAAAGGCATTGACCGGGCCCTGGGCCGCAATGACGCCCAAGGCCCGGGGTCAGTTGCTGCACAAATGCGGCGAACGCATTCGCGCGGACGCCGGACGCCTCGCGCTGATCGAGGCCCTCGACAGCGGCAAACCGCACCGCGACGCTGAGGCAACGGTACAGCGCGCCGCCGATTACTTTATCTATTACGCCGGCATGGTGGACAAACTGGAAGGCACGACGATCCCCCTGGGCGAGAACAAGGTTTGCTTCACCGAACGTGTACCGCTTGGCGTGACCGGCCACATCGTCCCGTGGAACGTGCCGGTCTCCATGGTCGCCCGTGGCATTGCACCGGCATTGGCCTGCGGTAACACGGCAGTGGTGAAACCAGCCGAAGACACGCCGTTGACAGCAGTGCTGCTCGCGGAACTTTTGGAAGAAGCTGGCCTGCCGAAGGGTGTCGTCAATGTCGTCTCCGGTCGGGGCAGCGTTGCCGGACAGGCCTTGAGTGAACATGAAGATGTCCGTCACGTCACTTTTACCGGTTCTGTTGGAACCGGCAAAAAAGTGATGACGGCCGCCGCCACCCATCTTGCCTCCGTCACCTTGGAGCTGGGAGGCAAGTCACCGCATCTGGTCCTGAACGATGCGGATCTGACACGCGCCATCCCGGACGTTCTGGCGGGCGTGTACAAAAACGCCGGCCAGATCTGTTCGGCCGGCACCCGCCTGTTGGTCCAAAGGGAGATTCACGACGAACTGTTGGATAACCTGATCCGGCAGACCAAGTCCATGACCCTGGGCCACGGTCTCGACAATCCTGACATGGGGCCGCTGGTTTCCGCACGCCAGTTGCAGGCCGTCGCGGGCTTCACCGCCCGGGCCCGCGAACGCGGCATTGAGTTCCTGACAGGCGGTGACCCGGCAAGCGTTCCCGGGTGCGAGGCGGGGTTCTTTTTTGAACCGACAATTGCGGCCGACGTGCCGACGGACGACGAACTGGCCCAATCGGAAGTTTTTGGGCCGGTGCTGAGCGTCATCAGGGTTGACGATGTGGAACAGGCGATCGAAATAGCCAACGCGACGGCCTATGGTCTGGCCGCCGGTGTCCACACCAGGGACATCGGCCAGGCAATGCGCTTCGCCCGTGGCACTGAGGCCGGCCAGATTTTCATCAATGGATATCATGGCGCCGGCGACACCGTCCCCTTCGGTGGCGTGAAGGACAGCGGCATCGGTCGGGAAAAGGGCCTCGTTGCCCTCGATGCCTATTGCGAGACAAAGGCGGTGACGGTTACGCTTTAAGAACGCACAGCGCTTCGGGACAAAATTTACGAGCCTGGCACACCTTTGTTGTCGATGGCGTTCCAGTTCAGGTCTTTGCCGAACATGCCGAAGACGTCGCCCGAGACAAAGTCCTGTGGATCCGAGGCGGCGACAAACAGGGTTCCGCCATATCCCGACCCAAGGCGTTTGGCATCGTAACCGAACAATTCGAGCAACGTTGGGAAGATGGCAAACTGGCTGGCTCGGTCTCTGCTGACGGCAGCGCCCTTCTCGAACATTTTCCGAACCTCGGTGTTGTCCGAAAAGAACATGAGCGGCACCCGGCCTTCGGCGGGATCGGCGTTGGTCGGTGAGCAATGGGTCAGACGTCCCAGCGTCAAATTCTGTCCATGGTCGGACGTATAGATCAATGCGGTGTCGTAGAGCGAGATCCGTGCCAGGAAGTCCTTAAAGAAGCCGTCGACCGACCACTGCACGGCGTTCAGGTAGGAATTCTTCCGGTGTATCTGGGTAACCGGACCTGAAGCATCCCGCTCCGCCGGAGCAAAGGACGCTTGCTCGGCCGGATAGCTGTCATCGTAGGGAAAGTGCGATCCATTCTTGTTGACATAGACAAATTGCGGTTCCGGACGGGACAGCACTTCTGCAAGCTTCTGCGACAGTTTCCGGTCGAGCAGTGGAACAGCGCCGCCGGTAATCGTGACGAATTCATCGATCAGCGCTGCTTCCCGGAGCGTCATGAAGTTCTGCAACGTGTCGGTGTTCTTGATGTTCTGGGCACCGGCGTCCAGGTAAACCGTCCTGAACCCGGCTTTGCGCGCGTAACTCCACAGGTACGGACTGTCCTTCAGGGTGACCCGCAGATCCCGTTGCCCACCCCCATACCTGAGGATTGCGTTCGACGACGAACTGCAGTTGGCGACCGAGGATGCAACACCAAAATCGACGATGCGGTTCCGGATCGACTGCAGATAGGGCGTCACCGGGTTTTCCGCCTTGAGCGCGACGACGTCCGCCCCGATGCTCTCATCGATGATCAGGACCACATGCCGTATGGCCGGGGGCCGCTCCGGACCCTCCGTCAACCCGGCCTTTTCCGGCAACTCGTAGCTCGCCAGATTGATGGCGGCCACGGTCCCGATGGCAAGAGGCGTAAATTGTTGCGGCATGGCAACCGTGTCGTTGCCGATCCTGAACATGATCATCAGGACAAGGGCCAACACCGGACCGGCCGGCGCCAGGGAGAGCACCCTCATCAACTTGTCTGTCCACGGACGTAACGCAGGCGGTTTTGCCGCGAATACAACGAGGCCGAACACGGCAACCGCTGCGGCAAGCGCAACATCCTTCTGATAAAACGTGAAGGCCCGTCCCGCGTCCGCCGTCGCCGACCACAGGGATATCGCATGAAAGACCGTCATCTGCGATCCGCTTACCCGCATGAACAGATAACCGGCAAAGGTCGTTGCCGCGATCACGGCGCCCCAGAACAGTCGCCAGCGCAGACGCGGATGAAAAGCGGCAATCAACAGGCACGCAATGCACCCTCCCCATAACCCGGCATAAAGAACGACGGCCCGCAACCGCTCCTGATCGAGCAGAAGCACGATGCGTTCCACAACGCCGGTATTGGTCAGCCATATGAACAGTCCCAGAAAGACGACTTTCAGGCTTGCTGCCATCCAGCTAAACGTATGATTTCGCTTCACTACGGACCTCTTCTCAGGGCATAAACACCGTTCTGCATCAAATCGGGACGTTGAGGATTTGTGCAGCAAATTTCGGGCCAGTTTCCGACCGGATCCTGATCCGAGCGGGCTGCTTCCTTAACCCTAATGACAGCCTGTTTCGTGCCGCCCTCGTCGCTACTGCTAATTTCCCATGTAACGAGAGATTTTTCTCGCCGCCGATAAAAACCGGCACGGAAATTGCTCTTACAAGACGGTATAGAACTCCGTTTCGCACTCACCTGGATCGATGACCGCAACAACACTCATACCAGCGCCGTTCGCGCCTTTTCTGACCCGCATCATGAGTCACCGCAACATGCTGTGGTCGATGTCAAATCAGTTGGTTGTCAGCGGCGCCAACTTCGCGATCGGAATTGCCGCTGCACGCTACCTTGGCATTGCGGAATTCGGTAAGTTTACCCTGATCCTGATGATCGCCACATTTGCCAACATAATTCACGACACCGCCGTCACCGCGCCGATGATGACCCTTGCCGGCAGCAGGGCGCGGCGATCGCAGGAGTATTTTGCTGCCGTCGCTCTCTGGGGCTTCATCCTGGCCGCCGGTTTCGGGTTGTTGGTTGTGTCGATCACCGCGGCCATCTATTCGGTCCGCGAAACCGGCCTCACCTCAAGCCTGGGATTTGCGGTGTTCGCCCTGACCGCCTTTCAAAGTTGCCAGATCGTTACTCGCAGAATCTTGTTCGCGCGCCAATCAGGACACGTGGCTCTCGCAATAGACCTTTCTAGGTATGTCTTGTTTGCAGCCATGCTTGTCATCGGAAACATCCTTGGCCATGACATTGATGCGTCGTTTGTGATTCTGGCGCTCGGCGTGTCGGCTCTGCCCGTGTTTCTTCCCGTTGCGGTAAGTCTTTGCGCGCGTTTGCCGCGGCTTCGTCTCATGCGGGAAGTCTGGGCGCGTCATTGGCGAATAGCCCAATGGCTTGTCCTCATGCTGATCGTTTCAACCGGCCAGGAACAACTGATCTGGATCGGTGTCAGTATTCATCTGGGCGACGAGGCGGTGGGTGCCATGCGTGCGGGCACTTATCTGTTAGGCGCAACACACTTCATTGTTCTCGCTATGGAAAACTTCCTGCCGCGGCAGGCCGCCGAAGAAATGCGAATAGGTGGATTGCGGGGCCTCAGGGCCTACCTGACACGTCAGACCGCTTTGCTGTGCACAATTACAGTACCGATAATCCTCCTCATCGCGGTCCCTGCGGAGTTTCTGCTTGAAGCCGTGTTTGGATCTGAATATGCCCAGTACGGCAACCTGGTGCGCATATTCGCAGTCACTTACATCGTCTACCTGCCCCAGGGGGTGTGGATCTATTATCTCAGAACCGTCGAGCGTACCGGCGCCATTTTTCGGGCTTTTCTCATCAGCTCAACCACAGCCCTGATGTTGGCTTACCCGGCCATAACAATATTTGGTCTGTTCGGTGCGGCGATGGATATTCTGATCGCACACATTGTCTGTCTCGCCTGGATGGCATACGAAATTACGCGCCACTGGCGATCGGGCGACCACAGCAGCCAAGAGCAAAACTCCGAAGCACGGGAGCTCTCCCGATGAACGCAACGTCAAGTCTGACCGTCAACCGACCGCTCAAGATACTGGTCGCGCACAATCGTTACCAGATTGCAGGTGGAGAAGACACGGCGATGGCAAACGACGTCCAGCTGCTGCGAAACGCGGGCCACAAGGTTGCAGAGTGCATCGTCAGCAACGATGAAATCCGGAATACGAAACAAAAAATCCAGACTGCGTCTCACCTGGCACACAACCCGGAAGGTGTGCGCATGGTCTCCAGAGCACTACAGAACTTTGAACCCGATATCCTGCATGTTCACAATTTCTTCCCCTTGTTTTCACCGGGCATCTATGGGGCAGCGCGGCAAGCGGGGGTTGGCACTGTACAGACACTGCACAACTACCGGACGGTTTGCGCCGGCGGCTTGTTGATGCGTGATGGTGTTCCCTGCCACAAATGCGTGACCGGAACACCGTTCTGGGGGGCATTGCACAAATGTTATCGTGGCTCCTTTCCGGGTTCGTTGTCGCTTGCCCACATGATTGATCATCACAGACGACGGGGCACATGGCAGACTGACGTGGATCGCTACATCGTGCTTTCGGAATTCGCCCGTGAAACATTTGCGTCCGCCGGTTTTCCCGAGGATCGGATGGTGATAAAGCACAACACCGCGGACGACCCGGGCGAACCCACTTGGGAAAACCGGGATGGCATCGTCTACATCGGCAGGTTGAGCGAGGAAAAAGGTGTTCACCATCTACTGGAGGCTGCACGTCTGACACCCGCCCGGATCGACATCATTGGAGAGGGGCCATTGGAGGCAGCACTCAAGGTCAATGCACCGTCCAATGTCAGATTTCTGGGATTGAGACCCAGGCAAGAAGTCCGAGAGAGACTGTCGCAAGCACGCGCGATGGTGTTGCCGTCGATCTGTTACGAAGGCTTCCCCATGACCCTCGCCGAAAGCTTCGCGGCGGGCACGCCAGTGATTGCATCCCGACTGGGATCTCTGATTGAATTGGTTGAAGACGGAGTGACGGGAACACACGTGAGGCCCGGTGACGCTGAAGACCTTGCTGGCGCCATGACACGTCTGACAAAAAATGATCATACCACCCGAATGGGAGCCGCCGCCCGTCAAACCTACGTAACCCGGTTTACCGAGCCCCGCGCTCTCGACATCCTCGAGCGGACCTATAGCGAAGTTTTGGCCCTGCAACTGTCGCAAGCAGTCTGCTAGACCGTATCTGGTCTTTATTGAATCATTTGACCTGAATTTCGCGTCTGCTGGCAAGGCGCGGTTTGCGCCGTGGTCTGGTTGACCACAAGCAGACCGCGACGCTGTCCAGCGGTCGCGAAATTCAGGCCTTCGGTGGGCCAAATCAGCCCATCGCCGGCGTTGCGAAGCTTGTCCGATGTCCCACATCGCACGGCGCTTCGCGCCTTGGCGAGTGAGCTGATTTGACTCCATCAATTGTTTCAATAAAGACCAGATACGGTCTAGGGACCCGGGTCGTTGAATCACGAACCTGGCCCTGGATTGGCGAGCGTCCACACGCTCCAAATCATAACCATGCGTTGTAAAGAAAATTCAATGATTTTGTGAGACGCTAAGTCTGATTTCCAATGCGAGACAGTTGTCATGAACACCTTGAGATCCAACCTGATCCGAGCAGGACTCGATACGCTTTATTACTCAAAGCTTTATCAGTTGATGGCGCACCAATGGTCCGGTGCCGGCATGATCTTCATGCTCCACCATATTCGGCCCGACAACGGTCAGGCAGGTGAAGTCTTTCATCCAAACGGAATTCTGGAAATTACACCGGAATTTCTGGATGCAGTTCTCCGGTATGTCAGATTGAGCGGCTTTGATCTGGTGTCTCTCGACGAAGCGATTGAACGCATCTCATCCGGCAACACCGGGAACAAGTTTGTCAGTTTCACGATCGATGACGGCTACCGTGACAATCTCGAACATGCCTTGCCGGTTTTTCAGAAGCACGACTGTCCGTTCACCGTATACGTGGCGAGCGGCATCGTCGATTCAACCACGGAATTATGGTGGTTGGCGCTCGAAGAGTTAATTCGGGACAACGACACCGTCGATATCAGTATAGATGGGGATCGCTACACTTTCGAAACCCGGACGTTCGAGCAAATGGAACACGCCTATAACGAGCTTTATTGGCCTGTGCGCCGGATGTCCGAAAAAGAGCAACGTTCTCTCATTCGCGACCTGGCAGGACAGTACGATCTCGACCTGGCCGGAATGTGCCGGCGCGAAGCAATGACCTGGGATGAGGTCGGATTGCTTGGCAGTGATCCATTGGTCACCATCGGGGCCCACACTGTGGATCACTTTGCGGTTGGAAAACTGGATGCTGAGGCAGCCTTGTTCGAAATGACCGAAAGCCGCCGGCGGATCGAACAGGAAACCGGTATCGTAACGGAACATTTCTGCTACCCGTACGGCGATCCCAACTCGGCCGGTCCGCGCGACTTCGAACTTGCCGGCAGTGCCGGGTTTCGATCGGCCGTGACCACACGCAAAGGCGTGCTTTTCAGCGAACACAAAGAACATCTGCACGCCTTGCCCAGAGTCTCGCTGAATGGCGACTATCAGCATATCCGCTACGTCGAGTTATTCCTGAGCGGTGCTCCTTTTGCCCTGTGGAACAAGTTTCAGCGCTTACAGGTTGCCTGAGGCGGCAACCGTCGCCGTGAATAACATTAGGTCCCAGGCGCCGTGTTACGCCGGCGAGATCCTGTATCAGAAGGCGTATCAATGACAGACCGAACAGTCTCGAAGATAAAGCAACTCGCAAAATCCCTCATTCGAAGAAAACAGCCGGTTATCATCGGTGACTTGCAACGCTTGCGACCGGTAAGCGACACATTCGGGTTGGACCGAGGGACACCGATAGACCGGTACTACATCGAAAAATTTATAAACAGCCAAGGTGACGCCATATTGGGCGATGCGCTGGAGATTGGCGAACTGCTCTACATCGACAAATTTGACCGCCACGTTGAAACCAAGAACATTCTGGCCCCGGTTGAAGAAGCGGTCGGCAATTCAGAAAACGCTGCAGATATCATCATCGGCGATCTTACCGATACCACCACATTGCCGGGCGACCGATTTGACAGTTTCGTCTGCACACAGACACTGAATTTCATCTACGAGGTCAGTGCCGCCGTTGAAGGTGCACATCATCTTCTGAAACCCGGTGGGCAGTTTGTCGGAACCGTCTCGGGAATTTCACAGATCAGCCGCTATGACATGGACCGCTGGGGTGACTACTGGCGCTTCACGACCGCATCCCTTGAACGGTTGCTATCCGACGTTTTTGGCAACACCTGCCATGTAGAAAGCTTCGGAAACGCCTTGAGCGCGCAACTGTTTCTGCAAGGCGTGTCCGTTGAAGACCTCCCGGACACAAACATTCTGGACGAACACGACGATGACTACCAGGTCCTGATAGGATTCACGGCTGGAAAGGGATGACCAATTGACGACGCCGCTACCCGGCGCTGTCACTCGACGTAGTGGCAAATGTCGCCGCCGGACGCTTGAGCGCACTGACAAACATCAGCCGAACAGAGACCCCTAGCGCGCTACAGGCAAACAGCACCTCGGCAAACTCATCCGTGTAGCCGGCGACGAACCCGATCGCGAACAGAATAACGGCGAAGAACGGGAGATTCACGGCTTCCACAAGCAAATTCCGCTCCTCTTGCCGTAACAATTTTGATACCGGAGAGAAACCCAAAATCCCTTTGATCTCGAGAACGGTGAACGCTGCCACAGTGAAGAAGGTCAAATAGGCGAGACTCAGCACGCGTATCAGGTTGTGGAGATTGGTTTCCTGCTGATGGTTCAGTTTGCTCAGCGTTTCCGGTGTACCAAAGCCAAAAACCCGTTGACCCCAACTGATTTCCTCTCCGGCAAAAAAGAACAACGCTGCGGCAACAACGACAAGTACGATTGACTGAGAGCGGACTGCAACGAACGCCACAATCAGGCCCGCAAAACCTGCGGCCCAAAAAGTGCTCCATTCGAGGAAACCATCTTCGTTGAGGCGCACCTTGATGCCTAGAGCAAGTGGTGCCAGGACGCAAAATCCCATCCAGATCAAAAAGCCGACATCCCATCGACTCCAGGCGTCCGGCAAGTTGAACACATCAATATCACGGAGACCGGTATAGAGACCGGCAATACCGGCAACCCCCAGAGCAGCGAGGCACCATGCAAGTGCCAGTTCCGGATGGTTGATCGTTCCGTCGGGGGAAAGGTTACTTTCAATGAAAGACACATACTGTGTTTCAATGGACCACCACAAAACACCGTGAACAAACGCGCCCACTATGGAAATCAAACCAAAAGTCAGGGCAAGTTTTTTGATGAATTCATAACTCATTCTCGGTCTTCCGCTAACTCGTTGTCGAAAATGACATCTGTGTCCGAATATAATAACGGAGTATCGACGTCCCCGGTCAGATCACTGGATTAATGGTAAATTTCCAAGACTGCCGGAATGGCCGGAAGTACTGAGTACGCCCTTCCGAAACAGGTCAATGGAGCGAAGCAACAGGGCCCGGCATGAATGTTTTATCGGCCTTCGTTTTCTGAATCGGGTTTCGCAGAGCAATGCGGGTGATGAGATACAGCGGAATGAAATAATACGTATAGATAATCAGGTTGCCTGTGGTCATCAGCACTGCTGAGTAGATATAGACAGCATTTCCCAAGGCGGTGTTGGGATGAATGAGACGCAGCACGACGTGCATTCCGATAAAGCCAATGATGCCATAATCGAACAGAATTTTTAGCCAGTCATTGTGCGGATTATTTTCCAACCCGGATTCGAAGAGCACGTAATCTGCCGCACCTGGCCCAAAACCCATCAGCTTTTGCCCGAAAGCAGCCACGTCGACTCTGTCCCACAGTTCGGTCGCGATCTCGGCCCGTCCAAGCGATACACTGTTGGCACTGATATTGATTTCATCGAACAAGGTCGCCATCAATTCGAAAATCTGCAGCGAAAACAGCGCGAGGACGGAAAGTGCCATTACGATGAGGCTGGAGACCACCCGGCCGATCGAACGGTTAAAACAGATATACAGCCCCATCTCCAGGCACAGGACCATGCCGACGCCAAGAAACGCAATCCGCTTGAATGCGAGAACGAACAGGATCAACGTGATCAGCCCGCGCCCCCATTGACGATCCTTGACATAATACAAGAACAACATGCCCGCGGGAAACGACACAACGGACTCCAGCAATTGCTGGCCGTCCGGACGGAAGATTCCGTAGTCTGCGGACACGCCCCTAATGAGCACCACCGAGAGGGTCCCGATAATGCAAAACGCGAGCAACCCATCTGCAACAAAACGGGGCGCCCGGAAAAATACGACAAACACCAGAAGATAGGATCCGATGATCAACAGGTCTCTGGTGGCAAACCAGCTGAACACCTCTCCGTTCAATACAGCAAGAACGGCAATGAAACCGTAGCACAACAGCGCAAGAGCTCCATGTCTGTCGAGCTCGATTCGCCCTCGCAGGACCAGACCGAAAACCAGAAGAACCAGAAACGGCAAGGCATACAGCACGTACTTGACGCTACTGTTGTCCAGCAGCTTTCCTGCATTCCAGGCGCTCATTACAACAACCATGACGACAGACAAAAGTATGCCGATCTGGATGTCGGTCCGGCTGGAAGCTGGTGGATGTGCACTTAAACTCAATTGCCTGTCCTCAAACGGCCGGGGGGCACACGCCAGGTGCCCAAACGTCTCAATTCACAAGCCTGGCTTTGCAAAGTCCGGGCCAGAAACAGCGGCCCACATGCAAGTTGTTTGTCACGGACAACATTCATCTTGCATAAGTCTTTTTGACCCATACTCACGATGATACAGACGTTTCAGCACAAGTCTGAACGATGCCAAGTTAACGTTAACCGCTCTGGGGTCTGTTGAGTGTCAGGTTTGTGGTGTCGGTTTCACCAGATTTGTTCAGTTTCGGGTCATGAGGAGGAAGGACATGGTGATCATATTCAACGACGAATGGTGCGAAAATGGACAAATCTGGTGAAATCCCTGCGGGACGCGGCCGATTTCGCCTCTGGACAGCGTTGCGCGTTGCTTGAAGTGGCCGACACAACGGCGCAACCCGCGCCTTGCCAGAAACAAAATCAGCCACGCCGACGCTACAAACCTGATACTCAACAGACCTTAGCCAGAGGGTCACAGATTGGTTCCTGTTTCCGGTGAATTCTTCATGCGCGTAACCACATTCCTGAACCCAGTCTTGTTTTCGACCCGAACCGTACATGACGTCCGTGCTGTACTTCTGGCATTTTCGCTGCTTCCGTTTTTCGCAGGCCTGAAACTCTACCTTCTGTTCTGGTACCGGGAGACTCAAGGGCTTGATCCGTTAGCGGAAATCAGTGTCTACGCAATCATCACTTTGCTCGGCAGTGACCTTCTGATTTGCACATTCCTGGCCGGTGTGTATTTTCTCATCGGATGGAAGAGACGGTCTTCTTCCTGGCTCGACTGGCAAACACCGATCATGTTCGCCGTCCACGTCGCTGTCGTGTTGTTTTGCGTCATCAGTCTGAAGATCAATCAGATCTATGGCTCCCCGTTGACGATTTTTCATATCCGTCTTGCCGGCGATCTGAGTGTCATAAGTGGTTCAGTCCTGCCCCACATCGACATTCCTGTAGTAACGGCACTGCTGCTGGGTTTGCTTTGTTTTCCCATTGCACTGATCCTGCACAGACGCTGGGCAGCACGATGGGACATTCCACGATGGCGTGTCTGGTCGGGTCTTGGCATTGTTTGCGCCGTATTGTTTGCGGGCAGCTATCTTTCTCTCCTGGGCGTCTACACCTATGGCCTCAAAAAGAACGCGGTCGTCAACTTCATCAGATATTACAAACCCCTTCCTCAGCATAAGGACTTTCAGAAGCTGGCCGCCAGGTTGCGAGCGTCGAAACCTTCCAGCAAGAATATCTACGCTCCGTTGCATACGGGTGATGCATCGGATTACCAGGACGAAGACCTCAACGGCATAGCCCGTGGCCAGAATTTGATTCTCGTCATTCTGGAGTCGACTGCAAAGACCTACATTGATCCCGACACGACACCGAACCTGAACAGATTGCTCAAGCAATCGATTGCCTTCCCCAACTATTTTACGACATCAGTTACGTCTTTTCAGTCCAACTATTCGATCATGTATTCCGATGAGGTCGGCGGCATCAGCGCCGTCGGGCATCCCAGCAGGATCTACAATGGGCCCCTGCCCGGCATCAGCCTGGCTGAAGCCCTGAAACGGCAGGGTTACCGGACAGCCATGTTCTCGTCAGGGTTTCTGTCATATAGGAACATCGGTTACCTTTGGCGGGACAAGGGGTTTGATCGGGTATACGGCGCCAATACAATCCTGCATGAGACCGGAGGAAGCGGCTGGTCTTGGGGGTCACAGGAATCACAGACAGTCGAGACCATGAACAGATGGCTCGGTGAAAATCTTGATCAACCGTTTTTTGCGGCTTATGTCACCGCCTATCCACACCACCCATACAGCACGCCGACTCTTGAAACTCCGTTCGTCAATGACAGCTGGCGAAACCGGTATCGCAACTCGCTAAATTACGTGGATCAGAATATTGGTCGATTGCTGCAACATCTGGATGATCACGGACTGCGTTCGAACACAGCCATTGCGATCATTGGCGATCATGGGGAAACTCTCGACGACAGCCTTGCCGGGCATGGGATACGTATGGATCTCCCGGAAATTCAGGTTCCCTTCTACATCCATCTTCCCAAGTCTTTGATCGGTCAAAAGACACGTGCCGTACTGGCCAACCACCTGGACCTGGCACCGACTCTCACCGCCGCACTGGGTATCCCTGCACCATCGGACTGGTCTGGGCGCAATTTGCTCGCATCCGTAACAGAGAACCGCAAGCTGTTTGTTCAGCGCAGTGGCAATAACCTCCAAAGCGCAATTGTAGACGGAAGCTACGTCTACGTTCACGATGAAAAGTCAAACCGCGACACGCTCTTCAGGCGTACCGCCGATGGACTCAAACCGCTATCGGGCACGCCGGAAAATGACAAACTGATCAAAAGCTACGGTCGGGCAACCAGACAGTTTAGTGACAGAGTCTTGCTGCGCCATCTGGAACGAGCCTGCACGTCGCCTCGTGGACCAAAAGGCGTTTGCAAAGTCTTGAAGTAACGTCCCGATACAAAACAACGGCGTCTGTCTGGGTGTCACACATCGTCAATAATTACGGTCCCGCGCACCCGTGAGGAAACCGGGCGCAATGGCGTCATTGTCTGTTCGAGTTGACCTGCCGTCGATTTGTCACGCCGAATGACCGCAATCACATCGCTCGAAACTGCCAGCAATCCCGCCAGATCCTGGCCGGACGACAGCGTGCAGGCATCGACCACCAAGATGTCGTAGTCCCTGGCCAGCCCGGGGAGCAGTCGCGAAAGCGGCGCAATCGTGTCCCCTCCCACGAGCGCTGAGGACAGCGACGCAACCGAGGCGAATTTCAGATTGTTTTCAAGTCCCGTGAACACCGGAGTCACGATAAGATTCCCGGTTCCAGATCCTGCCTGCGCCGGATTGGCGGTCGGCGATCCCGATGCAATTGAAAGGCACTGGCCAACATTGTCTCCATCGACCAGAAGAACCCGTGCACCGGCTTCGTTGGCGGCAAGAGCCAGATTGAGCGCGACCGTCGATTTACCGTGGCCATCCATGGGTGACGTTACGACAACAAGCCTACCAGATCCGGTCGATCCCAAGCTGCGCAAGAACTGATCGAGGCGTCGAAATGCCAGAGAAGTCGCGGAATCCGGGCGATGCAGGACAACTGCCGGCAAACCACTCGTGCTCAACAGTCCAGCACCTTTCGACAGGGGTTGTGCTTGCGCATCGTCTGTCAATTCATCGCCAGGGATCACGCTCAGAACCGGATAGCCAGTCAACTGGCCGATGCCGTCGACCGACTGCTTCGGCTTGCCAAAGCGTTCTCGTGCAATGACACCGACAGAGCCAAGGCCGGCCCCCACGAATCCGGCAAACAAGAGCACCAGAAGCGTTCTCGGTCCCGCGTGACTTATCGGTGAAACAGCCTCCGATATCACCCGCGCGCCGGACGTATCAAGGCCATGTTGTTCACCGGTTTCTCTTGCCCGAACAAGAAAAGCTTCATAGACGATACGGCTCGCATTGACATCCCGTTCCAGGTTTCTGAGTCCCACCAGGCTCTGTTTGGTATTTTGCGTGCTGCGCTCAAGTGACCTGAGTTTCCTGGTGAGATCCGCGACGTCTGACTTGCCGCGTTCGAGTTCGCCGCGAATTGACGACCCGATCCGGGTCAGTTCCGCATTTATCGAACGCTGAACGTCGGCCACCTGTGCACGCGCCGCCGCCAGTCTTGGATGACGCTCTCCCAGGGCCTGTTCCAGGACCGCTACTGTCTGATGGGCGTTGGCAAAACGATTCCGCAGTTGCGCGATGGCTTCAGACTGGATGGCTTCCGGCAGAACACCGGTATCGAGACCTTCAGTCTTGAGGCGCTCGATCTGTGCCGCCTTTGCACTCGCCTGGGATACTCTTGCCTGGGCGAGAGAAAGTTGCTCGGTCATCTGTGTGAGTCGATCTTCAGACAGCAGACGACCGTCCTTGCCGACACCAACATCGACGATGTTGTTCTCAATCTTGTAGCGCTCGACCTTCTTCTCAGCTTCATGCAGGCCACGGTTGAGCTCTTCGGCACGGGCGGACAGGGCTCCTGATACGCGCCGTGCAGTTCCCGCGTTTACGGTGACCTCCGACGCCACATAGGTCTGGGCGATAGCGTTGGCTAGCCTGGACGACTTTGACGCGTCGAGCGAGGTAACATGAAGATCCACCACATAACTGTTCTTGACGCGTTTTGCCTCGACAGACTTTCGGAAGAGTCGTAGCGCCCGCGCTTCACGTGGCTCACTGGACGTTTTGGATGGGCCCTTCAGAAAACTCAGAAGGGCTCTAGGCAAGTCGAGGGGTCCGGCAACCCTGCGGCCAAATTCTTCATCGTCGGCCAGGCCCTCTGAAACGACGACCTGACGCAGGACCTGGTCTGAGACCATGACCCGCATCTGGCTTTCCACTTGAGTGACATTTGCACCGTCAGACTGCGCCCGCGGCGTTACTTCCTTTTCCGTTACGTTGAGTCCTGCCGGCGGGATAAGGATGCGCGTCGATGCCGTGTACTTTCGCGGCACAACCGTAAGGACGGCAATTGCAAGCATGACTGCAATCAGGGCACAGAGGAAGACGAGAGCCTTGCGACGCCAGAGAAGTCCAACAATTTCGGCGACATCGAGGATCGGTGTACCAGTTTGTGACAATGTGTTCGAAATTGGCACAACCGGTGACGCCCCGTTGATATTTGGATTCTCAAATTGATACATTCTGACCTCAATCCGCCCCTTGGCAGAGTCCGACACAGGGTCGGCATTACGCCAACTGTTGGCACGAAACAGACCGAAACGCTCCATTAGGGAGCATTGATCAACGCAAACCGATGCAAGGATGGGACCAGCACATAGGCACTGCTCACATGTGCGGGAAAGCCTGGCAAGAATGCCGGCCGGTAACCCTAACGAACGGTGTTGATTGAACAAACCCTGCCGGTTGTTGAACAATCGACCCTGCAGGGCTGCGACGAGCCCCGGGCGATGCTGCCCGATGTGATCAGAAAAACTCTCGAAAACCTTGACCATGAAACAGATTCAACGCCTGCCCATTCTGGGGATCCCGATCGCCTGTCTCGACATGTCCGAAATGGTGCAACAGATCCGTGAAGTCCTGTCGATGCAGGACCGAAAGGCGCCTGGACGTTTCATATGTTTTCGCGACGTTCATGGTGTGGTCGCCGCACAAGATGACACGGTTCTAATGTCCGCCCACAAGGATGCCTTCCTGGTAGTGGCAGACGGCAAACCACTGGCACTTCTCGGTCAAATTCTGGGGGTCTCTGAAATCAGACAGGTCCGCGGCATCGAGTCCCTACCGGTGTTGTGCAAAGCGGGTCTCGAACACAGGTGGAAACACTACTTCCTGGGCGGCGCGCCCGGCGTGGCAGAAGAGTTGGCCAGTGAGATGTGTCGGCGATTTCCGGGCCTCATTGTCGCCGGAACGGAGTGCCCCCCGTTTCGTCCGCTATCGGAGGCCGAAACCACAGCAACAATAGACCGCATAAACGCTGCGGAAGCCGACATTGTCTGGGTTGGCCTTGGCTCTCCCAAACAGGACCTGTGGATGGCCCGAATGGCGCCCCGTCTTAAAGGTTGCCTGTGCATGGGCGTTGGTGCGGCGTTCGACATCCATACCGGCCGGGTCGCCCAGGCACCGGGCATCCTCCGCAAGATCGGGCTCGAATGGGCCTTCAGGCTTGCCCAGGAACCCCGCCGCTTGGCGGGCCGGTACTTCCATGCCATTCCCCGGTTTCTCTACCTCGTAGCCTCTGAACAGCTTCGACGGGGATTTCGCAGCCAAAATTCCTGACCAGCATCGAGGCGCCCTTCACTGGCACGATTCTTGAGTGGCACTGGGCATGAGCAATATAACCGAAACGCGACACGGCCGGCTTGCAGGATCGGCCAGTTTCACCAGGCACATCGCACCGTGGCTGGGGATCGTTGCGTTCGCCTTCGATTTTTCGATCATCATTGCGTCGGCCATCTTGACCGGGGCAGCCTATCACATGGTCGTCTATGGCAGGATGGGGCACATTGAGAATTATGTGTACGCAGGCCTGGTGGTCGCCATCTGCTTTGTGTCGTTGCGCTATTACGACAAGCGTTATGCCGTTGACCGGATCGACGTAGAGAAGAGCCGCATCGCCAAGATCCTGGTGATGTGGAACATCGCGTTCATGTGCCTGCTCGTGGTCGGTTTTCTGACCAAGGCGACCGACATACATTCACGCGGCACAATCATTGTGTTCTATGCAGCCGGCGCTGTTGCCTTGATCGCCATTCGCATGACTTTGGGCACCGTTGTTCAGCAGGGCTACAAAAAGGGCTGGTTTGCCGCAAAAAGAGTCTTCCTCTGTGGCACCCGAATCCGGATCGACGAATTCTACCGGCGTTACCAGCCGGCTGGTCACGGTTTGACCATCGTTGGCGAGTGGCACTTGCCGGAAGATTTCGAAACACAGATCGATGGTAATCCCAATGCGGTCGACGACAATATGCGCCGGGCCGGTGCCTTTGCCCGAACGTTGGAGATCGACGACATATTTGTTGTGGCGCCCTGGTCGTCGAAAACCCTGATCGAGCGATGCACACAAACTTTCCTCTCGATACCGGCCTCCATTCATCTCAGCCCGGAAGCGCATTTCGACAAATTTGCCGACATCCAGATTTCTCGCATTGGCGCATCGGCGGGGCTTAGATTGGCGCGGTCGCCTCTCACTCGGGCAGAAATTCTCGCAAAACGCCTGTTCGACATTGTGGTTGCAAGCATGGCATTGGTCATGTTGTCACCGATCTTTCTGGTGGTGGCCGCGCTTACGTATCTTGAAGGCGGCAGGCCCGTATTTTTCCTCCAACGCAGACACGGGTTCAACGAGAAGGAATTCGCCATCGTGAAGTTCCGGACAATGACCTGTCTGGACGATGGCGACGACATCCGGCAGGTCAAGGCCGGTGACCCGCGTGTCACACGTATCGGCAAGGTCTTGAGACGTTGGAATTTCGATGAATTGCCGCAGTTGATCAATGTGATCAAGGGAGAAATGTCGCTGGTGGGGCCGCGGCCCCATGCCCTCGCCCATAACAGGGATTTTGCCAACAGAGTCGCGTCTTATGCCAGGCGGCACAATGTAAAACCTGGCATTACCGGATGGGCGCAGATCAACGGCCTGCGCGGAGAGACCGACACTGCAGCGAAAATGCAGGCGCGCGTTGCACATGACCTACACTACATCGACAATTGGTCGATCAGCTTCGACATTTACATTCTCGCCATGACGATCCTTTCAAGAAAGGCTCGCCGGAATGCGGTTTGAACGTTCCCTCCCGATCTCTGGACCGGAAAATCTACTGACGAATGAGTTCTGCTTCGATGATGATCTCGACCTTGTCTCCAACCAGGCCATTCTTCACCGCATAAGTCATTCCCCATCGGCTCCGCTTGAGAGTGCCGCGGGCTGAGATACCGACCACTTCATGCTTGTCGCCGAACGGATAGGCGCCGGCCTTGTTCCAGGTGACGTTGAGGGAAACCGGCCGTGTCTTGCCGCGCAGCGTCAGGTTTCCTGTGACAACACCCTTGCGTCCACCCTTCTTCTTGGATCCGGTCAACACAAACCGCATGGTCGGATGTTTTCGTGAATCGAGGAAGTCACTGCCACGCACGTGCTTGTCGCGAGCCCGGTGGCCGGTATCGACACTTGCTGTCTGCACGGACACATCCACGCTCTTGAGCGACGGTCCGTCGGCATCGAAGACCACTGTTCCCGACGCCTTGCGAAACACGCCGAGGGTTTTGGCAAAACCGATGTGATGCACCAGGAAGGCAACCGTCACATGTTCAGGATCGAGCTTGAACTTCCTGGGCTCGGCTGAGACTGTACTGGCGCTGACCACAGCCGCAATCGTGACCGCCGCCACACAAAACAAGAATCGCAACATCACGTCCCTCCCGGTATGGGCATCCGCGCAATGCCACTTCTTCTGGAAATCAATCGACCGGGGCGAAGAATATCGACAGTTTCCGCAATCATTATGGCGCGATCGGAACTCTCTTCTCCTGGACTGCATTCATACCGGCCGCCAACGCAATTTTCTGTCGCCCAATACGCACCCTGCCCTTGACGATCCGATCCCCAGACCGTCTTGTGGGCACATGAAACCCGCAGTACATCAGTGGCAGGATTTGACGACTGAGGATTTCCAGGCAATGGATCCGAACACCTCAGTCGCGATACTCCCCATGGCCGCCATTGAACAGCACGGTCCTCACCTGCCGCTGTCGACGGACGCCGTAATTTGCCAGGGGATTCTCGATGTAGCGGTTTCGCAGCCATTTGCTGTCGACGGACCGGTCGTCATTTTGCCACTGCAGGCAATCGGCGACAGCCTGGAGCATACCGATTTTCCCGGAACCCTCTGGGTTGGCGCAGATACGGTAAGAGATATTATTGTGCAACTGGGTGCCTGTGTTCACCGGTCCGGCATTCGCAAACTTCTCATCTTCAATTCCCATGGCGGACAGACCCAGGTCATTGACATTGCAGCGCTGAAGTTACGGCACGAACTGGGGATGTTGGTCGTCAAGGCCCATTCATTCCGGTTCGGAGTGCCCGACGGCACGGTCGCGGAAGACGAGCTTAGACACGGGCTTCATGGCGGCGCCGTAGAAACTTCCATGATGTTACACCTCGCTCCCGACCTTGTTCGTCAAAACAGATTTGAGAATTTCCTGTCGAGCGGTGCAATCATGGCCAGGGGCAATTCTCATCTCGGCCCCGAAGGTCCGCATGCCAGTTTCGCCTGGAAGGCACAGGACCTGAACCCTACCGGAACAGTCGGCGATGCAACTGTTGCTGATGCCGAAACAGGACGCCGCTTGGTGGCCCACGCGGGCGATATCTTGCGGGGGATTATCCGTGAAATTCAGGGTACGCCGCTTTCCACCCTGGTGAACGAGCTCTAATTCTTGCCGACGGATTCCGCCGATCCCAGATCAAGGAAATGGCCGGCCCGGATGGCCTTGGCCGTCAGGTAGCGTTCGTTGTGGCGATTCATCTTCATCTGCAACTCTCGACGTCCCTTGACCGCGATACCGTTTTCCATCATCGCCGATATCTTGTCGGGATTGTTCGTCAGCATCTCAATCTGCTCGACGCCCAGGTCGCGAAGGATCAAGGCCGCCACGTCGTAACTTCGCTCATCGGCGGAAAAACCGAGAGCATGATCTGCATCAAGTGTGTCCAGTCCCGTGTCCTGCAGGGAATACGCCCTGAGTTTGTTGGCGAGCCCGATGCCTCGCCCCTCCTGAGCGAGATACAGCAGGATACCGCCACCTTGTTCGGCAATACGGCCAACAGCCGTGCGAAGCTGATCGCCGCAATCGCACCGCAGGCTGCCAAACAGATCCCCTGTCAGGCAGGCTGAATGCAGGCGCACGGGAACCACATCCATTCCCCTCCAGTTTCCAATCAGAATCGCAACATGTTCGCTGATACCGTCGTTCGCCCGGTACACAATAAATCGGCAGGTCCTGGCCTTTTCCAAGGCAATATCCGCCTCGCTGACCCTTGAAAGGGTAACAGCACTCTGCCTGGTCCTGCGCAACAACTGAGCCGCATCGAACGACAGCATGTCGCCTCGTTCGAGAGAGTTTGCCAGTCGGCGGGTCAGTCGTTCAGGAGCCGAAAACGACACAACGGAAGGCAGAAGTTTGCTCGACTTTGACAATGCCAGAGCGGCCTGTTCCGCTGGACGGGCATCTTTCACGCCCGTGATTCTGGGCAGGATGGATTGTTGAATTCCATTGATCGGCCGGGCCGCGATCGTCATCCACTCGTCAACCGAGCCTCGGCCCGAAAGGGCAAGCGAGATGGCATTTTCACCGCTGACAGGCAACGTCAGAACCTTTGCCCGTTCAGCAGTAAGCACGAGCCGATCCTTCGTTCCAACGATGTCGGACAGGTTTGCAAGCAGTTCATCATCAACCGCATCCAGGGCACAAACGACTGCCGCACCGTCGTCTTCTGACAGGAATAACGGCCGGCCCCGGCGGAACTCGAAAATTGCTCGATCAAGGACGGCCATTCACTTACTCCTGCCTGACCGTTCCGGTACTCGAACAGCCGAATTGCATCTGTACCCCAAATCAGGGAGCAGACTAGCTAGCATCAAACGCGGGTTCTTATTGCATCGACTTATGGCTAAATTCGGGATTGGTTTCGGACGAAAATCGCCACAATTCCATCGTCTCTACTCTCTCGCGCCTGCGCTGCAAGCTGCAACCGCAACGGGTCTGATACGGGACAGAAAATCGATGCCGGAGCATCAAAACGACACTGGCGAAATAGACGAAGCTCTCGCCTGGGCGCTGGTCTGTTCGGCCAGAACGTCAACGTTCGATGGCATCGAATTGGCCCGCAGTGTCAGAGCCGCTCACAGCGAAATCGCCATAGAGATTTCGGCGACCGGAGGCTGGAACGCCTGGCTCCCTGTGTCACCGGCAGCAGCGCAAATCCTGGATATCTATCTGCCCTATGTGGCCGGCGGCGGTTCATGCACGGTGCTTGCGCAGATTGGCCAGAGCCTGGACGGACACATCGCCACTCGCGCCGGCCAATCCCGATACGTAACCGGTCAGGCCGGTCTTCTCCATCTGCACCGGCTGCGCGCATTGTCTGATGTTGTGATCGTCGGTGCAGGCACGGTCATCGCAGACAACCCGCGTCTTACCGTCAGAAAGGTCGACGGCAGTAATCCCGCACGGGCCGTCGTCGATCCCAATGGCCGTGTCCCCCATGACCGGCGACTGTACAACGATGGCGTAGCACCGACACTCGTCCTGACCACAAAGACATCTGCCGACGTCGCGAAATGGCCGCATGGGACGCCAGTGATCGCCCTCCCCGACAGTGACGGCACCCTGTCGCCAGACACGATTGTCGGCGCCTTGTCCTCTCGCGGCCTTCGAAACATTCTTGTCGAAGGAGGTGGGATCACCGTTTCACGTTTTCTACAGGCCGGCGCCCTCGATCGGCTCCATGTTTGCGTGGCACCACTCATCATAGGTTCCGGATTTCCCGGGTTAAGCCTTCCCCCGATCACCGAACTCAGCGATGCTCTACGTTTTCCATGCCGGCACCACAGTCTGGGTGACGACGTTCTGTTTGATCTAACGATGGGATAGACCACGCCGTGAGATTGACCGTCGCCACCTACAATATTCACAAATGCGTTGGTCGAGATGGCGTTCACTCGCCACAACGCATCGTCTCGGTGCTTGCGGAACTAAATGCAGACATCGTGGCCGTGCAGGAGTTTGACAACAGGGCCCTGCATGGGTGGCACGATACAGTACCAGAGGATCTTTGCTCACCTTTAGGGATGGGCTGTATCCAGCAACCGACGATGGTGGACAAGAATGGCGGCATGCACGGTAATCTGCTGCTGACGCGGGCACCCGTCGACAACATTCGTCACGTCGACCTGGGCCGTTCAGGTGCCGAGACAAGGCGGGCAATTCTGGCGGACATCGACGGGCCGGAAGGCAAACTAATCCTGGCGGCTGCACATTTTGGGTTGTCGGCGCGCGGCCGACGTCATCAAGCCCGGATGCTCGTCAGCGCCGTCGATGAATTCTCTGATGGTCATTCCGTTGTCCTGATGGGCGATTTCAACGAATGGCTACCCATAGGCGGCTGCAACAAGATTCTTTCCCGCCGCTTTGACGGCGGCGCACGCTGCAGATCCTTCCCCGCCCGGGCACCACTGCTTCCACTCGACCGAATTTGGACCGACGGCGGCTTGAAACTGGAAAACCTGCGCGCTCATCGCTCGGCAGTTGCAAAAGTGGCGTCGGATCACCTGCCGGTCGTGGCCGATGTGCGGGTTCTCCCAACAGGCTTCAATGTCAGCAAAACAAACAGGCCCGGCAACGACGATATCAATATGATCAATCCGTAGGCAACAGACACGGCGACCGCATTTTCAGGCGTAACGCCAGCACTGGCGGCAAACACCACGGCGACAACCTCACGCACGCCCCAGCCAGAGACCGAAACCGGAAGCACCATGGAAAAAAGAATGATCGGCACCACGGTCACCAAGGTTCCGGTCGAAAGCTCGACACCGACAGACCGCCCGGCCAGGCCGTAGACTGTCAGATAGGTTGCCACCACACAAAGTGACGACACGAGTTGAATCCCACCCGAGCGACCGGAAAACACCTTCCTGCAGTCGGACAGGAAGGAAACCACATGAGGCCACCATCGTCCCTTGTGCAATCCCAGCAAGACAAGGGCCGCCACGCAGACAAATCCGCCGCCCCAGAGCCAGACCGGGCCGAACAACGATATCAAAGCGCCACCATCGAAGGCGATGGCCACCACCACGACGGCAAACAGTGCGATCTGTCCGGAGGCGCGTTCAAGGATTACTGCCCGCGCTGCAGCGCCAAGGCCAGCGGTTTGCGACCGCCCATGCCTCCAGGCCCTCGCGGCATCTCCGGCCACTCCGCCCGGCAATACCTGGTTCAGGAATACGGCGAGATAATATTCACTGAAAGCCTGTCGAAACGGGAGAAACAGCTCCAACCGCGATGCCGCAAAGTGCCATCTCCAAGCCGACAGCGCCACCTGTGGAACGGTCACAATCAGCGCCGCCAGGGCGTAGTTCGCGTCCAGATTGCCCAAGTGAGCGATGATCTGCGGACCATCGGCACTGCGCCACAACATGATCAGGAGACCGACACTGATCACACACCGCAGGCCGGGTCCGGTCAGCGCGCGTATCATCTGTTCAGACTCGGCGGCAATGCGAGAAGATCGCAATGTCCGACCAGCAACCGCGAGGCGCCTGTCTCAACAAGTTGGCGGCGGTAACTGGCCCAGGCCATTATCCGTTCCTTCTCTCCGGGGGATGTTTCCAGACATGCGTTGGAAATACCGACAACAAGCTCGCACTGGATTGCGGCATCATGCGGGCCAAGGTGCCAGGGCGTCATCGTAGACCGCACCCGATAACCCATTTCAGACAAATCCGCTGTCATCGCGGTCGTCGCCGCGGGGCCCATAGCCCGCCCAAAACCCTTGTTTCGATTTTGATGGATATTGAATAGCATTTCGATCCAACCGTCGTCTGCATGGGCCGGCTGCCATTGCAGATGACCATCGTAGTCGAGGCTTGCAAGCAGAGCTGCGTCGACGCTGCGGCAGCATCCGGCGAGTTCGTAAAACCAGTGTCGTGACACCAGGTCCATCAGGGCAGACGCAACAACAACGTGACATCCCTCAAACGGCAATCCATCGAGGGCCGTCAGGTCGTGATGAAGAATCTCGTGAACCCGATCGTCAAACTCATCGTGGTTGGAAAGCGCTTCAAGCAGGGCGCGGTCATTGTCCACAAGAGACCAGTGTTGCGGGTTGGCCAGGCGTGGCGCCAGGTATCGAAGGTTGGATCCCGTGCCGCACCCAAGATCCAGAACCCGGATGACGTCTCCCTCCTTGACCAGCCTGTCCAGGGCCGCAGCAAAATTGGCGTCACGGGCGGCGTGATCGTACCGTTCCCGCAGGGCAAGCCATTCCGGGCTGAATCCGGTCATGACACAAGAAGCTCGCGGAGTTGGAGGTCAAAATTCCGACCAGCCATTTTCCAGGTCATCAACTTCCCACGTGCCGCCATAGCGCCGGACTTCACGTGCCGGAACTGCTCGTCATCACCCAACAGGGATGAAAGCGCGTCGCGAAACGCCTCGACATCAGCCGGCGGCACAAGCACGCCGGCGTCCCCCGGCACCGTTTCGGGTATCGCGCCTCCTGTGGTGCCGACAACGGGAAGCCCTCGGGCAAGTGCTTCAGTAAAGACCATGCCAAATCCCTCGTACTCAGACGCCAGCACGAAAAGGTCCGCGGTGGCATAGGCTGCTGTAAGGTCATGATTCGACAAGGTGCCCGTGAAGGTAACGCGATCGGCAATCCCCACCTGGTGGCACAGTTCGACAATTCCACGCGCCCAGGTCTCGGACCGCTCGACATCGCCAACGCAAGTGAGTGTCCAGTCAACCTCCTTGAGCTTACTCAACGCACGGAGAAGAACGTCGTGGCGCTTGCGTCGCGTCACCGTCGCAACACAGAGCAAATTTCGACCCTTGCCGATGCGCTCCCGTGCGAGGGGCGCGGGACTTACGCCGGGAGTTGCCACACGAATGACCTCCGTGCGGATGCCCAGTTGACGGAGCCGGGCGGCCGTGAACTTGCTGGTCACAATCACACCGCGAGCAACCAGGAGCGCCTCTTTCTCCCGAGCATGATAGAGCTTTCGACAATCAGCGCTGAGGCCGGACTCGTCTCCCAGCGGATGATGAACCAGACCGATCAATTCAAGCCGGGTCGCATGTTGCCCCGAGATATCCGGAACCGCGCCGAGCGCCAATCCATCCATCACGACAACGGAGCCGTCGTCGATCGAGGACAGGCATTCGTGCGTCGATCGCAGGGCTGCGTCGTTAGCCTCGGGAAACCGACCGTTGAGACCTGTAACCTGAACGTTCCAGCCACGCCGGCCAAGCTCTGAAGCAATCTTTCGGTCATAGATGAATCCGCCGGTGAGCGTTTCGGGATCGCCCGGCACGATCAGATGCAGGTCAGTTGTGTTATCCTCTGACGGTCTGTGGCTCACAATTTGCCTTCGTAAGAGGCCCACGCGATGTGGGATTCGTTAAGGGTTATCTTCAGGGCAGACAGACCAGTGGCACCGGCACCAAGACGCCCGTCACCCACAGCGGCCGCCATGCGATCGAATATATCTTTGGCAAGAAATTCCGTGGTTGTGTTTCGGCCGGCAAATCCTGTCTCGTCGTCCAGGTTGCGATAGTTCAGATCGTCCAGGATGGTCTTGAGTGTCTGTGACGCCAGGCCAATGTCCACGACCAGACCGTCGGCATCGAGATCCGTTCGCCTAAACTCCGCATCGACCACATAGGTTGCGCCATGGAGGCGTTGAGCCGGCCCGAAGATTTCACCTGAAAAACTGTGGGCAATCATGAAGTGATCGCGGACGTTTAGAGCATACATGGGCGTATTCCATTCTCGTTTTCACTATGCAGTCGATGAATGCCCGGTGGCCGGGCGATAGGCGATCCGGTGGCAAAGAACACCTTTCGCATCGCCGGTCAGGCGCGCCATGGTGGCGGGCAGATCTTCAAATCGGCTTTCGCCCGATATCAGCGCGTCAAGCGCAGGGTCTTCCAGCAGGGAGAGCGCGTAGGCAAGCCTTGCCCGTCGAGTCCAGGTGTCGCGGAACGCGGGCGCCACGTGGCCGACCTGGCTCGATTTCAAGGTAAGCCGTTGAGAGTGAAACTGCTCTCCGAGAGGCACGCTGACCGGATCGTCGCCAAACCAGCTCAGTTCAATGATCTCAGCCTCAAAAGCTGCAATCGACAAGGCCATGCGCAACCCGGCCTCGGTGCCGCTTGCATGAAAAACCCGATCGAAATCATGGCCGACCGCCTCACACGACCGAAAGTCCAGATCCAGCGCCCGGGCAACCTCGCGCTTGCTCTCGTCAATGTCCACCAGTTCGACTTCGGCACCGGACATGTGTGCCGCCAGATAGGCGGTTAGACAGCCGACGACACCCGCGCCGATTACGGCGACACGATGGGACTGACCGACATCGCCATCCCAAATGGCATTGAGGGCGGTCTCCATATTGGCCGCAAGCACGGCACGGCTGGCCGGCACTTCTTCGGGAACGACAATGACATCAGCCTGAGAAACCACATAGGCTGTCTGGTGCGGATAAAGGCAAAACACCGTCCGTCGCTTCAGGGCCTCGGGTCCCATGACAATCCGGCCAACATTCATGTAACCGTATTTCACCGGGCCCGGAAAAACGCCATCCTGGAACGGCGCCCGCATGCATTCATACTGGCTTTCCGGAACACATCCCAGATGCACCAGGGTCTCCGTCCCACGACTAACCGCCGAATACACCGTTTCAACCAGAACCTCACCTTCGCCCGGCAACGCCAGGGAAGATTCACGGATGACGCCTGAGTTTGGCGGTTCGGCCCAGAAGGCCCTCATCGTGGCAACATTCGGTGACATCGTTTTGCTTGATTACTCAACTATCAAGAAACAGATCCGGTTGATGAACCGATCCGATACGAGCCGATCCATAGGATTCCACGGTATGAACAGCAGAACGAACCGCGCCACAATTCCACTTCAAATCGCCACGCGCCGCGCCATCGAAACGGCAATCCAGCACTACCTAGGGTTCATTTCCGACATAACGATGGCAGCCGGGTTTTTGATAGTCCTCACTTTGCTGGAAGGCGTTCCCACCGCGGTCGTGCTACAGGCTGTTGCCGTGTTCGCGGTCCTGGTGACGGGCATCGTCCTTTTGCAAAGACACTATCACCTCGACCACCACCTCAACCCGGCCGACCGGGTGACGCTTGCCCGGGTCGCTATCACCGCTGCGTGTGCAGGTTTGCTTTTTCAGGGGCAGGCCGCCGTCAATCTTGGTTGGTGGTTGCCGGTAATTGCCGGTGTTGCCCTCATCCTTGACGGTGTCGACGGCTGGCTCGCGCGCAGGACCGGAACAGCAAGCACGTTCGGCGGGCGTTTTGATATGGAAACCGACGCATTCTTCATCCTGGTCCTGTCTGGCCTCGTCTGGCAACTCGACAAGGTGGAGGTCTGGGTGCTCGCCATTGGTGCCATGCGCTACATTTTTGTGGCCGCAACGACAGTCCACAAAGAGCTTGCAGGGACTTTACCTGCACGCAGACGACGTCAGATCATTTGCGTCGCCCAAGTGGTGGCACTGATCGTGTGCCTGTTACCGTTAACCGATCCAGGATCCGCCACGATCGTGGCGTCCATGGCCATCGCCGCACTTAGCTATTCTTTCGCCGTGGACATCATTTGGCTGCATCGAAGGCGGTGAGCCATACAAACAGACTCAAGTCCCCGCCTTCGCATTGTGTACCCGACCGCGAACCCAACCGGTCAACCGTCAGAGATTCACTTCGGCTTAGCGCCCGTCGCCATATGCACGACCTCCTACGGTCCTTGCTAGGCCTGCAGTTCGGCGAGGATCTCGTCGATGATTGCGTAACCGGACTCCCATCCGCCACCCATCTTGTTCACGGCGCCAGCAAAACAGGTAACCTCGGCGGCGGTCGCGTCCATGGGTTCCCAGGTCAAACGTACCTTCGTCCCGGAGCCCTCTTCTTCAAAAGTCACCGTGGTCAGGAGTATGCGCGGCCAGTCCGGCATCATCGGATTTGATATCGTGTTCCATTCCGCATCCGTCGAGGAATGGTGATGCCAGACGAGCCTTTCCGGCGGTGTCACCTCTGTGAAGACCACCTTGCTCAGCATGGATTTCTCGCCCCATTTCATCTCGTTGAGCCACATCCCGCCGGGTTCCAGGTCAAACTTGTGGATGACTGTCTCGACCCCCGGGCCATACCATCGCGCGAGCAATTCAGGATCCGTCCAGGCACGCCAGACCATTTCACGGGGGGCGTCGAACATGCGGTCAAGGATGTACTGCGATGATTCACTCATGGTCTGCTTCCTTTGTTTCGGAATGTTTCATACGGACGAGGACATCATCCAGTTGATTGAAACTCGTCTCCCAAAAGGCCTTGAACTCCGTAAGCCAGTCGACGGCTGCTGCCAGATTTGCGGCCTTCAGTCTCGCCGGCCGGCGTTGCTCGTCGATATCGCGTTCAACCAGCCCTGCCCGTTCCAGCACCTTCAGGTGCCTCGAGACGGCAGGCTGACTGATCTCGAACGGCGCCGCAATCTCGTTCACCGACGCCTGGCCGTCGGCGAGCCTGGACAGAATCGCCCGCCGTGTCGGATCAGCCAGAGCGGCAAACACAGCGTCGAGGCTTGGTTGCGTTTGCATATAACCGAATTGTTCCATAACAATTATGTTATATAAATTTCAAACCAAGTCAACAGACCTTCGTCCCATTGTGCCGTGATACCGGAGAGGCCGCACAAGTGAGGCAAGATCACAGTCCTTCAGGACGGTGAGGAATTTTCAGGAAAGGGGTTTAAACGACGCCGGAAGGCCTCAATTTGGCCTGGCGGTTCACATCCTTGTAAAGCAGGTACCGGAAGTTTCCCGGCCCGCCTGCGTAACAAGCCTGAGGACAGAACGCGCGCAACCACATGAAATCACCGGCTTCGACTTCGACCCAGTCCTGGTTCAGGCGGTAGACGGCCTTCCCCTCCAACACATAAAGCCCGTGTTCCATCACATGGGTCTCGGCGAAGGGTATGACGGCACCGGGTTCGAAAGTGACGATCGTCACATGCATATCGTGGCGGACATCGAAGGGATCGACGAACTTTGTCGTTGCCCATTTGCCCTCCGTATGCGGCATCGGGTCCGGCGCGATGTCCTTGTCACTCGTCACGAATGCGCTGGGAACATCAATTCCTTCGACCCGTTCGTAGGCTTTCCGTATCCAGTGAAAATAGGCAGGCGATGTGCCCTGGTTTCGCACCGTCCATTTGGACGCGGGCGGAATGAACGCGTAGCCGCCTGGTTGCATGACATGAGTCTCACCGGCCAGATTGAGAGTGAGCGTCCCTTCCGTGACGAACAGGACAGCCTCCGCATCTGGATCGGACTCCGGGTTGTCGCTGCCGCCACCGGGACTGACTTCCACGATGTACTGGGAGAATGTTTCGGCAAACCCCGACAGAGGCCGCGCAATTACCCATACGCGTGTTTTTTCCCAAAAAGGCAGATTGCTCGTAACGATGTCCTGCATGACGTCTTTGGGAATTACTGCGTAGGCTGTGGTGAACACCGCGCGTCCCGTAAGCAGTTCCGTCTGTGTGGAGAGCCCTCCCTTTGGAGCGTAGTAAGTCCGGTCAATCATTGCAGTACTTTCAAATGAGCGTTTCGCATTGAGTCTGCCATATCGGTGTCTTCGGACCCGACATGCCGGCAATCCCTTCGGACGACAACGGCCGCGACAAAAATCGAGGTTGAACGGCTTGATCGAGACAACGACATCGCTTCAGAACCGGCTCTCGGACGTCGACAACTGCCAATGTTTATTTCCACTATTGGACTTGCGGTCAAGGGACTTGTCGGATTACGACCTCCAGCAGCAGCGCTCGCCCATCACACGCATTGGCATTAACAACGGTTTCACCACGCTCTACCGACCTAGGAAGGCATGCTCATGATCAAGCCGAACGACACAAGAGCGATAACCGCCGCCAATCGCGCCGCCTGGGAGGAAGCAGCCCCCATACATCGCCAGCATAACCAGTCGGACTTGCTGGAACAATTCCGCAAACCCGGTTTCTCCTGTCTTGATGCCATCGAAACCGAGCGCCTCACAGCATTGAACATCGCCGGTAAGAGCGTCGCACAGGTTTGTTGCAACAATGGTCGCGAGCTGCTGTCAGTCAAGAACATGGGTGCGGGCCGTTGCGTCGGTTTCGACGGCACACAGGGTTTCATTGACCAGGGCCGGGAACTGGCGGCAGTCGGTGGCCTGGATGTGGAGTTTGTCTGTGGCGACGTTTACGACATCGATGAGGCCTATACGTCGAACTTCGATATCGTCACCATAACCATTGGCGTCCTGTGCTGGATGCCGGATCTCGCAGGCTTCTTTTCGGTCGTGTCCAGGCTCCTCAAACCGGATGGAGCCTTATTCATCTACGAGACACATCCGATCCTCGACATGGTAGAGCCCGCCGACGCCAGTTCATCGGTTGACTGGGATTACTCCTATTTCAACAAGGAGCCCTTCGTCGAAACCACCGGCCTCGACTATTTCGGTGGAACGACGTACGAGGCTCGCCCGGCCACGTCATTTCCCCACACCATGGCCGAGATTATCATGGCGGGCGTGAGCAACGGCCTTGCCGTCGAGCACTTCGAAGAATTCCCCCATCACATTTCCAACACCTGGTGGAACGTGGAGGAGTCCAACCTTGGCCTCCCCATGTGTTACACGCTCGTGCTCCGTAAAGGCGCGGCCGCACCACTAGCGCCGTGACATCTGGTGCGAGCGACGGATCAGATCTCTATCGGTACGCTCAACCCGATTTTCACCGGATCCATCACGACCGAAGTGTGGAACTTCGATACTTCCGGCGTGCCAAAAAAGTAGTCTCTGGTGAACGTTTCGTATTCCGCAATGTCCTTGACGACGATGATCAGGACAAAGTCTGCATCCCCGGTCGTGTAATAACATTGCTGCACCCGCGGAGAATCGCGCATCTTCTTCTTGAAGGCATCGAGCAGTTTTTGATTTTCGCGATCCAGCGTCACTTCCACAATCATGGTCATGGATCGGTCGAGTTTGCGCGGATCAAGCACCGCGACCTCATGTTTGATCACACCGCTTGAACGCAGCCGTTTCAGCCTCTTCTGAACCGCACCGCCCGACAGCCCGATATCGTCGCCGATTTCTTCAGCTGTCCGCCGCGCATCGACCTGCAATTGGGACAGGATCTTCAGGTCGAACTGGTCCATGGGATGATTTTCCTCTCAGTTTCACACAACAATGCGGAAAATCATATCAAACTCTCATCGGATAGGCCACATTCGCCCGGTCAGTCCGTTATCCTTGCGCCGAATTGCCAGAAGGCAACACGAAGAGCGCAAAGGAACTTGATCGTGTTTGAAGAATTCTCAACCGTGCATGTAGCGCATGCCTCGTGGAGGGCATCCCCAGGACGTGCCAGCGAATCGGTTCTTTCCAGGGACGACTTTGCCGACGCCGTCTCGGAAATCTCGTCCTGGTCCGGTTATGAGGCTACTCCCCTGCATCAATTGTCGAACTTGGCACACTCGCTTCAACTCGGTGCAATCTACTACAAGGACGAAGGGCCACGGTTCGGGCTGGGAAGCTTCAAGGCACTTGGCGGCGCCTATGCGGGCTTGAAGGTTCTGCAACGCCAGTTGGCCAAGCGCCTGGGCAAAAACGTCACTGCCGATGAAATCAGGTCCGGCGCTTACGCCGGCGACATTGCTGAAATGACATTGGTCTCCGCTACAGACGGCAATCATGGCCGCTCACTTTCCTGGGGTGCCAGGATGTTTGGCGCATCGTGCCGGATCTACATACACAGGGAAGTCAGCGAGGGCCGCGCCGACGCTATGCGGGACCTCGGGGCAGCCGTCATCAGGATCGATGGCGATTATGATGAATCTGTAGCGCGTGCGCGAAGCGATGCCGACGAAAATGGCTGGTTTGTCGTATCCGATACGTCTTGGGACGGGTACACCCAGGCGCCCAAAGACGTCATGTCTGGCTATGGCGTCATGGTCCGTGAAATTGTGGCGGAACTCGACCGTGCACCGACCCACGTCTTTCTCCAGGGCGGGGTTGGCGGATTGGCCGGCGCCGTCGCTGCCGGGCTAAGACAACACTGGGGTGCAGACGCCCCCCGCGTCGTCGTGGTCGAACCCGAACTGGCAGCCTGTCTGTTTGAGAGTGCACGGGCCGGCGTGCCCACTTCAGTGATCATCGAGAGGGAAACGCTCATGGCGGGCCTGTCTTGCGGCAAACCTTCTGAACTTGCATGGCGCATCCTGAGCGAAGAGGTATCGGATTTCATGACGATTCCGGAAAGCCTCGTTGAACCTTCCATGCGGTTGGCCGGCAGGCCGATGGGCAGCGATCCGGCCATAACAGCCGGCGAGTCGGCCGTCGCTGGCCTGGCGGCTGTTATAGCCTCGGCAGTTCAGGAACCTCTGAGAATCAATTTGGGTTTGACACCGGAGTCCCGGATACTTCTGATAGGCTCGGAGGGCGCCACCGACCTGGAGATCTACAATCGGATCATGACTGAAGCCGGAGCAAATCAGATGCTTACAGAATTAGCCTCTTGATACGTGACACGGCGTGCACCAGCGCGACAAAGCTTGCAGATACAAACTGGAGGAAAACAACGGATGACAACACCCGGACTTGAACGCGACATCGTCGATCACGAAGCCTATAGCCGCAACCTTGACCGCCTGCATCAAATCGGGCTGAAATTGCCGCGCATCGCCGATCTGGCCGACCCTCCCGGCAAGCTCGCCGCCAAGGCGGCTGAGATTTCCGATGCGGATCCGGATGCCCCCGATCCCCGCAACCTGTTCCGTGTTCATTGGCACAACGGCCCGGACCGGCGCAGCCTGGTGGACGTGCCGGAGCATCTGGTACTGCCGCAATCCCTGACGGGCGTGCCGGCAAAAATCGTCGTGGCACTCGGCAACCGGTTCCCCATGATCAACGCACACAAGGTTCTTGCCGCCTACGGTTGCCTGATCCCCCGCCTCATGTCGGGCGCGTTTGACATCACCCGCCATCGGGCCGTCTGGCCATCGACCGGCAACTACTGCAGGGGTGGCGTCGCGGTGGCGACATTGCTCGGCTGCAGGTCGGTCGCCGTCCTGCCGGAGGGCATGAGCCAGGAAAGATTCAACTGGCTCGAGAGCTGGGTTGCAGATCCATCGGATATCCATCGCACACCGGGCACGGAAAGCAACGTCAAGGAGATCTACGACGCCTGCCACATGCTGGAGAAAGATCCCCAGAACCTGATCCTCAATCAATTCGCGGAATATGGAAACTACATCATCCACCGCGCCGTGACCGGACCCGCACTGGAGCGAATTTTCACGTCTCTCAATGGAAACGGTAACCTGAAGGCGCGCGCCTTCGTCGCCGCCTCGGGTTCTGCCGGCACACTTGCCGCCGGCGACCATCTCAAGCAGTCGCTTGGTTCGCAAACCGGTGTCATCGAAGCACTCGAATGTCCCACGTTGCTCTACAATGGCTACGGCGAGCACAACATTCAGGGGATCGGCGACAAGCACGTGCCCCTGATCCATAACGTCATGGGCACCGACTTCGTCATCGGTGTTTCGGACGCCGCCTGCGATGCATTGAACCTGGTGTTCAACACCACGGTCGGGCGCAAGTTCCTGTCGGATCACAAACAGGTCGGACAGGAAGCGACAGCGGGACTGGGCGACCTTGGACTGTCGTCGATCGCAAACATTCTGGGCGCCATCAAGTATGCAAAATACATGGACCTCGGGCCTGACGATGTGGTGCTCACAACCGCGACCGATGGCGCCGCCATGTACCAGTCGGAACTGACGATGGCTGAAAACAAGACTTTCGGTGGATCCTTCTCCGAAGTCGACGCGGCAGAAGTGTTTGGCCGATATCTGCTCGGCGCGGCAACCGATCATACCCAGGAACTCGGTCGCTTCGACCGCGAGCGCATTTTCAATCTCGCCTACTACACATGGGTGGAACAGCAGGGCATTTCCCTTGCTGATTTTGACCAACGCCGGGACCCGGCTTTCTGGGATGGGCTGATGGATCTGGTTCCGGTCTGGGATGCAATGATCGACAAGTTCAACTGAATCCGGCGGGCGGAAAGATGCCAGTGCACTCGGCATAAACTATACTCAATCCGAATGCATTGGCGTCATACATCCAATTGTTGCTGACGTATCGCGTCGCTCGGCGTATGTTGATTGTGCGGTAACTCAAGAGCATGCCGGACCGATGAACCTGCGCCAACTCGAAGCATTTCGCGCCACCATGCGCACAGGGTCGATCACCGAGGCCGCGGAAATGATGCATATTTCCCAGCCCAGCGTCAGCCGGCTGATTGCCGATCTGGAGCGTTCTGTGGGCTTCCCGCTGTTCTTGCGGTCCGGCCGCGGGTTGACGCCGACAGTCGACGCCAGGACATTCTACCGGGGTGTTGAGGGCATGTTCGTCGGCGTCGATCGTCTTCAGGAACTGGCCGATTCGATTCGCACCACCAGTACAGGCATCATTGGCGTCGGCACGATCCAGTCGATCGCGGCGGTAGAACTGCCCAAGGCCGTGAACACCCATTACCAACGGCAACCGGAAATCAGTTTCATGATCCAGGTGCGTAACACGCCCTCGATTCTAGATGCCGTGCAGATGCACCAGCTTGACCTTGGCATCGTTGGGCGGCAACCGCCCTATGACGGTGTCGAGGTGCTTTATCAGACCGTCGCCCCTTATGTCTGCCTGATGCCAGAAAATCACGCCCTGTCGGCAGTAAAGGGAGCAGTTGACCTGGAAGAACTGGCCAGGACAGAGGAATTCGTAACCTTCGGCGGCGCCTTTCCGCACACCATGATGTCCATCGACGACAATCTGGCGCAAGCAATGCAGCGCCGGTCGCGCTTATCGGCCACCAACATGCCGGTCACGGCGTCGTTAGTACGCGAAACCGGCGTCCTGGCGATTGCCGATCCGTTTTCAGCGGAACAGGCCGTGATGATGGGCGGTGTCGTGTTTCGGCCGATCCGGCAGAATCTGAAGTATCACGTCTCGGTTATTGCTGCCGGTCGGGACCGCCTGTCACGCTCGGCACTTGAATTTGTCGAAACCATCGCAGCACAACTTTCCAGTCGCGTTGAAAAAGTGCAGCGATCCGGGGTTGGATGACCGGCGACCACTCATAGGTTTTTCGAATACGCTCCTTTCCTTTTTCGATTGGTTCTGACGTTCCAGGGCAGACTATTGTTCCCACAGGGCCCATTGGTCCACTAGGAATCCAAGATCGCACATGAAGTAGAAATGAGTGCCCCACCGAGCCGGCGAGTCTTCTCGACCGAGGACGCCCGCGCCATTGCTGCCCGCCGTCTGCCGAAACTGATCTTCGATTTCATCGAAGGGGCCGCCGGGCGTGAAGTCGCGTCGACGCGCAACACCCACCGGTTTGACGAGATCATTTTGCAGCCCCGCGTGATGGAGGACGTCGGAACACGTTCGCTCGAGACGCGGTTTCTGGATCACACCTACGGCCTACCGTTTGGCATCGCACCAATGGGCATGTGCAACCTGACATGGCCGCGTGCCGACAGGTATCTGGCCAGCGCGGCGGGGGCGTTCGACATCCCGGTCTGCATGTCGTCCGCCGCCTCCAGTTCGATCGAGGACATGCGAGACTGGGCAGCAGAAAATGCATGGTTTCAGCTCTACGTGGGACAGTCGATGGAGCAATCGCTTGCGTTCGTCGACAGGGCACGGGCTGTTGGCTATGAAACACTGGTGCTGACGGTTGACGTACCGCAGGTGTCGCGCCGGGTCCGCGATCTGCGCAACGGGTTCTCGGTGCCGTTTTCGATTGGGCCCAAGCAGTTCCTCGACTTTGCCTGCCATCCGCACTGGTCGTTGGCAACGCTTCTGAACGGTGCCCCCTCGCCCAGGAACTTTGATGCCGGCACCGCTGCCAGGTTCGACCGGAAAGCCAGCCGTGCCGGCGCAGACTGGGCGTTTCTGGACCGGTTACGCGCCCTGTGGAAGGGCCGGCTGATCGTCAAGGGCGTAACCGCGGCCGCGGACGCCGTGCGCGTTCGGGCGAGCGGTGCGGATGCTGTCTATGTTTCAAACCATGGCGGGAGGCAACTTGACAGCGCGCCGGCGGCGATTGACACGCTGCCTGGAATTCGCGCCGCCGTTGGCCCTGACTACCCGCTCATATTCGACAGCGGCGTGCGCAGCGGCGAAGACATCGTCAAGGCCCTAGCGCTCGGTGCCAGTTTCGTGATGCTCGGTCGCCCTCTCCTCTATGCTTTGGGAGCAGAGGCTGATGTCGGGTTGACGGCCTTGATCCGCGCCTTCGCTGAAGACATCAGCGTAGCCATGGCACAAATCGGCGTGAAAGCTGTCGACCAGATCAAACCCCAGGTGCTTTACTCCGGGGTCGCGCCGCCGTCCTGTGATATCGAGCCGCCGTTCCAGATTGCCAGCGCACGCAAAACCTAGCAGGAGACGTTCTTGGACATGACCGGCACTACGAAAATCCGAGGCGGCGCCCTGCTGGCCCGAGCCTTCAAGGAGAAAGGCGTCGAACATGCCTTTACGCTGGCTGGCGGCTTCTGCAATCCGGCCCTTGAAGGCTTCATGGAATGCCAGATGCCGATTATCAATTGCCCTCATGAGCAGGTCGCTGGCCACCTGGCAGACGGCCACACCCGCATCACACGCCGGCCGACGATCTGTCTGGTGGGACCAGAGGGTTTTGCCAACGCGGTACCCGCGATGCTGGAGGCCGGCGGTGAGCGATCACCGGTAATTTTTGTCACCGGGTCGTCGACGCTGAAACGGCAGGGAGCCGGCGGCTTCAAGGAAATCGATGACGTGGCCATTGCCGCACCACTGGTAAAATACTCGGTGCAGATTACCGACGGCGAGCGTATCGGCGAATTTGTCAATCGCGCCTGGACCGCGGCCACGACGGGCTACCCGGGACCGGTACACATCTCATTGCCGGTGGACATCATGTTCTCGTCGTTCGAGGCTGATGCGGGACGTGAAGAACGCCCCTTCAACCGGACGGACCGCCCGGTACCCCGCGCATGGCCCGATCCCACCACACTTGGCGCAATTCTTGAGCGGGTCAGACAAGCCGAACGCCCTGTAATTATCGGCGGTCACGGGGTGTGGTGGTCCAGGAGCGAGGGCAAACTTGAGGTTGTCGGCAATGCCCTGCGTATCCCGATCTTCAACGTGCCCTATCACACCAAACTTCTGGGCGAAACATCCGGAGCCTATATGGGCCTTGCTGATTTTCACCAGTACCACCCGTCCAAACCAGCGATCCACGAAGCCGACCTCGTGCTGATGGTCGGTGGACGGCTCGACAACCAGATGAACTTCGGTAATCCGCCGTTCTTCCCTGCCGGCCAGACGCTGGTCTGCATTAGCGGCAGCCACGAGGAACTGGAGTACAACCAGGCAGCGGACGAGGTTCTGCTGTCCGATCCAGGTGCATTCCTTGATGCTCTCATGGACGTCGGCAAGACTTGGCCCGACTGGTTTGATCTTCAGCGCACGCGGCGCGAGGCCTGGGTCACTGAATGGTACGATCACATCGCCGAGGAATCTGCCAAACCCGGAAAGATGCATCCGCTGCAGCTTTCGCTCGACGTGCAGCAACAGATGAACGATGGCGACTGGCTCGTCTTCGACGGCGGCAACACGCACTTCTGGTCCGAGATTGCCGTCAACATGGCCGGCTGGAGAGGCCGGAAGCTGGGTGGAGTAATGCACCCGGGAAATTACTCCCTGTTGGGCGTCGGCGTTTCATTTGGTGTATCGGCGAAAGCACTTCATCCCGACAGGAACGTGGTGGTGATTTCAGGCGACGGCGCATTTCTCTCAGGCGGCCTGTCCATAGAAGCCGCGTTTCAGGAAGGCTTGCCAATCACGGTGGTTATCGACAACAACGGCGGTCTCGATTGCATCAGCCAGCAACAGGAACGCCTCTTCGCCAACGGCAAACATTTTGCCACCGATTTTCGCGACATCCCCTTTCACACAACCTGCGAAGGCATGGGCGGGCACGGCGAACTTGTAGAAACCCGCGAACAACTCGCGCCGGCCCTGCGACGGGCCATGGCCAGCGGCAAGGTCGCGATTGTCAATGTAAAATGCCGGGGCGTGATCAGCCCCATCGTGGCCGCCACATCCGACAAGCGCGACAAGGCGTCGATCGAATAATGGCTGTCCTTTCATCCCATACGCTCAACGGCAGCGACGGCACTCATGCGGGCGGGATCGGCGTGACGTTGACGGATCTGATATCCGGCCGACAGGTCTTTCGTTCGGCGATGGATGATGGCGGCAGGCTATCCGAAGTCATTCCATCCGCGCAGGTTGACGCGACATCGGTCTACGAACTTGTCTTCGAAACCGGCGCATACTGGAAAGATCGCGGCATCGACGCCAGCATCACACAGATTGTCCTGCGGTTCTCGATGCCCGACCCCGATGGCACTTACCACATGCCGGTGATCCTCAACCCAAACTCCTACTCAGTGTGGCGTTCCGCCTGATGTCAGACGGTCTCAACATGTCGCGCCGGATCCGGCGCACACCCTATACCGACCGGGTCGAACAAGCCGGTGTGCGGGGATTTTCGGTCGTCAATCACATGCTTTTGCCAAAGGCATTTCAACCCGGTGTTGAGGACGACTACTGGCACCTGCGCGAACATGTCCAGCTCTGGGACGTATCGTGCCAGCGTCAGGTCCAGGTGTCCGGGCCTGACGCGGCGGCACTCGTCCAGTGGATGACACCACGCAATGTCGGCAAGGCAAAAATCAGCGACTGCCTCTATCTTCCGATCCTCGACGACCAGGCCGGGTTGATCAACGACCCTGTCCTGCTCAAGCTGGCGGAAGACAGGTTCTGGCTGTCCATCGCCGACAGCGATGTTTTGCTCTATGCGATGGGGCTGGCAGTGGGGCGTGGTCTCGATGTGCACATCAGCGAGCCCGACGTTTCGCCACTCGCCGTGCAGGGACCGAAAGCGGAAGAACTGTTGACCTCGCTCTTTGGCGGACACGTCCGGGATATCGGCTTTTTCAAGTTCGGCTGGATCGAGTTTCAGGGAACCCGCCAATTGATTGCACGCTCCGGCTATTCGCGACAGGGGGGCTTCGAGATCTATCTCGAAGGCAGTAACCTTGGAACAGATTTATGGGACGCAGTGTGGGACGCTGGCCAGCCCATGAACATCCGCGCTGGTTGTCCCAATCTGATAGAGCGAATCGAAGCCGGCCTACTCTCCTACGGCAACGAGATGACCCGCGAGAACAATCCGCTGGAAATCAGCTTGGGTAAATACTGCACCCTTGACGGCTCCATAGATTACATCGGCCGCAAGGCCTTGCAGGAGATCTCAGCCGCTGGCGTGGCACGGGAAATCCGCGGTGTATCCTTCGGCGGCGGACCTTGCCCCACATGTTCCAAACCATGGCCGGTAGTAGCCGATGGCAGGCAGATCGGCATGATCACGTCGGCCATCTGGTCTCCCCGTCTGAAGAGCAATGTTGGTCAGTCTATGATTGACCGCGGCTACTGGGATGCCGGTCAGCCGGTCACGGTCCTGTCGCAGGACGGCAAAGTACGTAACGGCGAGGTCTCGGCCCTGCCGTTTACCTGAATCCGGAACCACTCAGTGTTGTGCAAAATGCCTCTCAATTCCAAACGTCGCGCGATTGAGAGATTGGCTATCCTTGCCAGAAAAAGATGCCGCCCGCTTGTCATTGACGACGCAAGCTCTGCGACTGAGAACAATTGGCAGAGACTCGATGCCTTTATTGATTGATAGTCAGGCGGCGATCTCCTAAATCACATGCTTGGCGCTGATTGATTTACAATCAGCTCTGCAGGCGAACGCATCGCCAATGCGACAAATTTCGAGGTGGGGAAAATGGTGGAAAAGACAACGTCTTCGAAGGAAGGGAGTACGACATCCAAGAGTCCGATTCCTGGGAAAGACAAAGAGGCCGAAGTCGCATCGCCGGCCCTGCCGCTGTTCTACAAGCAGCCCGCCGCAATATCATCGGAAAAACATGCCGGCCTGAAGCTTGCCAGGGGTTTCGATTATTCATTCGCCCGCGAACGCAACAGCCTGCCGGTTAACCTCGCTGAGTTTCTGTTTGCTCAATCCTGTTACCCGGTCGTGTTTTCCCAGGACGAGGTCCCGGTGCCCACAGTAATGCTCGGACAAACAGGTGGACCCAATCTTTTTATAGACGGTGAGGGAAACTGGGCGAAAGATCAGTACGTTCCCTCCTACGTCCGCCGCTATCCTTTCATCATGGTTTCAGCGCCAAATCAGACTGACCACTTGCTCTGTGTAGATCTGGCGGACGACAGGCTGACGGAGGATCCGGAAGCCGAGGGCGAAGCCTTCTATGCTGACGGCAAGGCAACCGCGATCATGGAGCGAGCCGCCGACTTCTGCGCCAATTACCATCAGGAACACCTGACCACCCGCACGTTTTGTGAAGCTGTGAAGGAGAAGGGCTTGTTCCAACAGGGTGGAATCAAGCTCAACACCTCATCAGGCAAGTCAATGAACATCGGCGGCTATCAGGTCATAAACGATCAGGCGTTCAATGAACTCGACGATGAAACCTTCCTCGACTGGCGCCGCAAAGGTTGGATCGCTGCCATTTACGCCCACCTGTTTTCAATCGGCAATTGGCGCCGTGTGGGAAACAGAATTCTGGAAAACGAGTCGTAGTTCCAACGGCGCCCTCAAGCCTCCATTACCCTCAAACCGCTATTTCTTCTTGAGGTTCTGACTGCTTTTCCGTGCTTTCTTCGGTTTGTCGTTTCCAGGCACGTCACGTTTGGGCGGCGCCACCTCCTTGCGAAGGCGCTCCAGTTCTCCCTTCTGTGCTGAGATTGCGAGGTCATAACGCTTGATCGCCAGGTCACGCCGTTCTTCCAGGGTGGCGATGCGGGCCGTTATCTCCACTTCGCGCGTCTTGACGAAACCCTCGAATACGGCTTCCGGCTGCTTTGGCGGCTTCTTGACGACGAACTCTTTGTCGGCGTCCTTCAGCCACTGATTGCTTTCCTGGAGAAGTTTGGTGATGCTCATCGTTTGTATCCTCAAGTCATCATAATAACATGTTGAAGCTGTTTTCCGGGACCGGGAAGTCGGCGTGCTGCAGGACGCCGCCAGTCGTCACATTGCCGATGTAGGGACCAGGCATGTTCTGGAAGTCGAAAGAAGGATAGACTAGGCCTGATGCCTTGACATGGTTACCCATCACAATCGCACGACGCCCCTCCAGCAACACGGTCGCACTGGTGTTCGCGGCGCCCACTGGCGAATAATGCATGCAGTAATTGTGGTCGAACGAAACCCGCTCGAAGCGCACGAAGATATCGTTGTTGATCGCAAACTGCATCAGTTCCACGAGCGCGGTACGACCTGTGCCAGAGAACTTGTTGGAAATGATCTGAACAGAAAATCCGATAATCAACTCCTCGGTAATTCTGATCTCGAACAGACCTCTCAGAAGCAGGGCGCGGTCTTCCCTCGATGGATCGCGGGAAGGCAGGTCGGAGTAAGTCACAAGGTTGCTTTCCACCCGTGCCTCGAGCACGAGGTCGCCATAGATTCCCCAGGCCCGGGCCGACGCCTGGTTGTTGCCCGCAAGCAATCCGGTGTCGCGGACTTCGTTGGACTCCACATGCAACTCGCCGAGCACAATCACGACGCCGATACCGATCCCGAGGTTGAATGCATATCCGCATGAGGAAATGCGGTTTTCGATAATATCGCAGCGAACTGCTGCACCGACCCCGACAATGCCCCACAAGGCGCACGCGTCAATCTGGTTACCGACAATCGCTGGACCCCACTCATTGACGAAGGAGATGGCAGCACCGGCGTCGGTCAGCGCGTTGTTCGCCCAACGGTTGTGCCGCCCGCCGATCGAGAAGATGCCACCGATCGCGGAGCGGACCCGATTGTCGTGGATGTCGGCCTTGCGCAGTCTGGCCAGCAGAAACCCAAAGTGCAGCGGACTGTCACCGGCCTCCATGATGTTGTCAGAGACAACCAGATCGCTCACAGCGACAGCGGCCACACCGTGCATGTAACCCTGGATCGAATTGCCTGTAACCACGCAGCCTTCAACCGGCACATCGGTGCCGTCGATGATCTCGCCAACCTGGATGGCAATGGGCCCGAAAAGGCTGGCTTGCTGGACAGACGTCGAGATCGTATTGCCCGTGACGTCACAGCCATCGCCGCTGATCCTGATCCCGGTGCACGAGATGTGCGTACACCAGACCTTGTTGCCCGATGCGCTTGATCCGTCGGAAGCAATGTCGATCAGAACCAGCCGGTCATCGGCTGGAACATTGTCTCCGAGCTGGGGGCCGGAAACGCTGTTCCGCGACACGATGGTTCCGTAGAGCAGAGAACCGGGAAATCCGTTGCTGAGGGCGTTGTTGTTCACCGCTATGCCGGTCAGGGCGCCGTTGACGATGTTCTCGGTCACGCGCAGGGGCGGCAAACTCCCCTGAACCAGGATGCCCGCAAGAGACGGGGCCACGCCGGGGGGCGAATCGAGGTTAATTTCGTTTCCAGCGAATACAAGGTCGCTGCAATATTGGACAGCCCAAATTCCGATCCTCACGGACTCGAACAGGCTGTGCTCAATCCGGATACCTTCGCTGAACGACAGCCTGATGCCGGCAAAATCGGCTGGATTGTCTGAACGGAACTGACAGCCGTCAATCACGCAGTCAATCACACGAACAGCCGAAAGAATGCTATCCGGTGGTTGTCGCGAGCGACCGGCTTCGAAAGCAAGTGTCGTGACATGGACACCCGACACCGGGAACCCCGCCGGATTGCCGATGATCAGCAGCGGGGACACATCGGCGGCCTGGATGATCGTGCCCGGGCTCTCCCCCTTCAGACAAACATTGCCGCGGTCAATGAATATGGTTTCGTTGATGGGATGAATCCCGGTCTTGAGACAGACACAGCCCCCCGCTGGCGGCAACGAGTTAATCGCGTCCTGAATGCTTTCGCCTGGACGCACGACAACGGTGCAGCAACAATCGTCCGTCGCCTCGGGAGGACGGCAATCCTCAATCTCCGGCGCCGGGCCGCCGAGACCGGAAATCGCTGCGAGCTGAACATAGTGATGAAGGATGCCACGGGGCGGTGCGTTGTTAAGCTCTTCGATCGACGCCGTTGCGGTACGTGCGGCAAACACCCAGTAATCCGCAACCCGCATCGACCCGCCAACCGGATTGTCAGAGAAACTGATCTGAATGCCGTCCTCTATGTCGATAGGTCCCGCAGCTGTTGCGATCAGTCCGTCCGCGTCAATCGCATTCGTCACGGCGGTCTGATCCCAGCGTTTCAGCCGCGTGTGCCGGGCCTCGTGTTCGGCAGCATTCGCGCCAAAGGCCCTCGCACCGGCTGCCGGCAAAGGGCGGTCAAGCTGTATCTGGCGGTTGGCTTCGTCGACATTGACGATCAAAGCCATGTCACCGCTCTCGCCCATCAATTCGCGATGGTCGTCAAGCACCTCGACCCAATCGCCGTTCCTGAACCGCATGACTTCGTCGCGACCGATCCGGTTGACGGTCAGGGTCGCCTGGCCGCCGCCGAGCGCGATCTGCGTAACGGACGCAACAAGGGAAGCATTGTCCCGCGACCACTTGAATCGCGCCGCGCCGAGCGCGCCTTCATCATGGATCTCGACCCTGTAAAGGCGGTTCTCCAACCCGCGATACCCACCTTGAGGCGGCAGGATGCATGGGTCATCGGGTGCCGGCGGTGCAATCGCCACGCTTGTCAGACGCCCGGCTGAAGGAGGCGCACCGACCGGGACACCGCATTCAGCAGCCTCGACCTGATCGACCCGCAACTGCCAGACGGTCTGACACCGTGTTGTCGTATCAGCCCCGCCAAGGGCGACGTCGAGCAGGTCCGGATCCTCAATGTGGGTCACCTCGCGGTCCCAGATATCGAGATAGGCGACGCCGTCGCCCGCCGGCAGTGGCGGCGGATCCGGGTAGAACGGCTGATTGAGATAGGTCGCCCCATCCGCCGCGAACGCTTCCGCCACCAGGCCGTCAACATAGAGCCGCCCGGGGGTGATCGAGAGATCCGGCGGTGGCCCGGCGATCAGCCCCAGAAGGAACGAGTCGGGCAAGGAAAGGTACGGCACCCCCACTGGTCCGAAACTGTCGAGGGAAAGGTTCCTCACCCGGTGCCGGATGATGTCGATGTTCTCGTTCCAGTCGGCATCGAGCTGCACCCGGCCCTGCTGCATCAGAACGCCGGAGTAGCGTTTCCCGGAATCGAAAGTGAACCGTGTGTAGTCGCCGCTCATGTCCAGTCCTCCCGAAGGATGGTTGTTGCAATCAGGTTACGTAGATGACGCCGTACTCCAGGCCGAAGGGCAGATACTCCTCCAGACGGAGACGCAGGTTGGCTTCACGCTGTGGTTGTTTCAGATGGCAATATGCACCCATCTCAGCGCCGTCTCCGGCACCCGTCGTGATCTCCCGGGGCGCATTCAGGGACAGTTGCAGATACGCCGGCAGGCCATAATCTTCAGCTGTGAATTCAGGCTTCACCCGGCGCCTCAGTATCTGCCGGATGGCGTCGCGTTCTGGATCGGTCAGAGGCCCTGCATCCGCCTCCGCCTCCGCAATTGCCTTGCGTTCAGCCAGGTCGGGCTGACAGCGGTACCGTCGTGGCGTTCTGGAACCGGGACGGACATAGGAGAACCTGACACAGCCGACCTGAATCCGGTCCGCTCGCACCAGCCCGTCAAAGACGACCTCGGTCGCATAGTCGATCTGGCGCACACGGACATCGCCAATGACCGTGACCCGTTCCAGATGAAGTGCCGGCCCATCCGCATTGGCTGCACCGGTTCCAGAGATCGCGTCGACCCCGACGCCGTCGATAATGCTGTCCAGGCCATAAAGGCCGTCCGCTGTTTCCGGCAATCTGATCGGGCCACAGATCGAAAACGCAAGCTCCACTGCGAACTCGGCATTGGCGGGCGACCCGTCCGGCAAAAGATCGGCCGCTGTGATGCTCGCGGGCACCGGCACCGGTGGCGGCAAAGGAAGATCGGGATCGGGTTCGGCAATCGATCCGCCAGGAACGAGCGTCGAATGCAGAATACGCAGCCGCCGAAGGGACCCGGTAACTTCCACAGCACCTTCAACCAGAAGACCTCCCAGCGAAACCGTATAGTCGGGCCGGTCTCCGGCGATCCTCATGGCACCGTCCAGCTGAACATGCGGCCGCGAGCCGTCTGCCGCCTCTAACGCCAGGAAGTTGCCGGCAGCAGGTGCCGCATCGATGGCCAAAGCTTCGTTGTATGTCCGGTTGTCGGCAATCCGGATGATAGTGTCCAATCCACCATCGGCGACCCACTGGGCCAGTGCTGCGTTGATCGTGCCGTGCGTTCCAGGCGCCCCCGTCGCATCGACCTGGAGAACCCTTTCGGCAAACTGTGGGTCCGTCAGCCAGGCCCGGCGACGATAGGGACCGCCACCGAGGTCCGCGGGGAATCCATAGTGATAATAGACCTCAACCAGGCCGGCCGGCACGTGATCCGGCCCGATGACGAGCCGGCCGAGTGTGACGTCGATGGCAATATCGGCATTCGCAGGTTGCGACCACACGGCGAGATTGCGGCAGTGAACGTTTTCCGCCGGTACCGGATTACCGTCCACGAACACCATCATGCTGGGCGCCGGCGCCACGTTGAACCCGGGCACCGCATCGAACAGTCCATAAAATTCCGTAAAACCGGGTCGTGGAGGAAGCAGCGCTTCGTAGTCGGTAAGATCCTTGAAGAACCGCGCCGGCCGTATCGCCTGGGGCACATGCAATTCGGTTGCAAGAGCGGCTTCATCGCCCTCGCGCCTCAACCGGCTGAACAGTGGAGCGGAATTGCCCAACGGACTGAAGTGGTACCGGAAATCGTTGGCCCCACCGAGACGACGCGCTTCCACCGCGTCCATCCGATAGGCATTCAGCCGCCACAGGAAAAATCCAATATTTCGGATGTTGTGCCAGCCCTCATGTTGAGAAATCGCCCGGACGTCCACTGTGTGACAGATCTCGTCGAAGGCCCTGTCGAGCCGGTCCATCCGCTCGACCGACCTGATGTCCGGTGTCTGCAGGGCATGCATGCGCAAATGGTTGCGGACCCACTGCGTCCATCCAAGGAGCTCAAAATACTCGACCGCATGAGCCGCCCACCCCGTGACATCCCGCGCCAGTTCCTCCAGCATCGGCAAGGTGCCTTTTCGCCGGCGATAGTAGATCGTCTTGGCGACATCCGCGCGTGCCCGCAATGCGATCGAGGGTTTCAGTGACGGACCGGTCAGATCGCGAAACAATTCGGCTGCAGTCTCACCGTCGCGCACCCGGGACTCGTCGAACAAAGGCGTGGTGCCGACAAGATCACCGATATACGGGATCACCCAAGGTTCACAGGTTTCAATAAACGCGTCTTCATAGAGCTGGCCGATATCCTCCTCGATGGCATCGGCCTGTTGTTCGACAATGCCCAGCAGCGCACGCAACGGCTCACCTGCGGCAAAGTCGCGCTCGCGAATATAGGCTGGCAGTAGGTGGTAAAGCTTGTCGGAAGGCGCAGTGGAATAGATCATGTCACAGACTCTCCACCACGCTCAGGGAAACATCGAGAACCGGATCGGCGATATAAGCCTGTTCGGCCGCCAGGACTGGTGGCACCGGGCCACCGTCGAATCCCGCGCGGGCATAGCGGTCGATCAACGCTGGATTGGCAGGTGTCGGTCGGGCCGGATAGAGTCGCACATGCGGCTGCAGGGGGGCAGCTGTTACGGATCTCACAGCACGTTCCGCTGGGGTGAGATCGGCAAAATCCTTTAACTGGAATTGATCGACATCCGCGGCTGTAACGCCCCTGGCAGCCTGAAGCGCCGAGTAGACCTGGCTTGCATGGACAGCCTTGCCCAAGGGCATCGCGTCGAAGTCGAACAGATCTTCAACTGCCTTGCGTGCCGACGCCAGCACCACATCGGCTTCAAATGCCGGGTCACGCAAAAGCTTGGCGTGGATTGTAATCGGCACACGCACGAGATTGGCCAGGAACAGCTGCCGGTTCGGATCACGTGCCGTGGTCATGGCAGCATAGAGCTTGTCGAGCGAGGGGGCTGAGAGCCGGGTGCCTTCCGCCGCGGCAACCGTGACATGAACCGCACGCTCCAGAGAGTGCCAGACCCACGTGACGTCCGCACGGGCAACCAGGCCTGATTCAACAGCGATCCACTCAAAGTCCTGCAGCGAAACGGCCCGCCCAAATGTGCGCACGGTCCCCGGTGCAGCAACCCGGGCATTGTCCCGGTTCTCCGGATCGGCACCACCTTCGGCCGCCAGTGGGTTGGTGACGGCACGCAGCCCGACCGGACGCTCAAGCGGAATGGATAGCTGGTCCGCCTTTACCCTGCCCTCGAGCCCGAGCCCTTTTCGGTAACGTGCCGACACATTCATCGCACCGGTGGGCAGTCGCGTCCCGAGGATGCCATCACCGAACGTTAGGACGGTTTCACCATCGCCGTTTTTCCGGGCTGTATAGACCCGGTCGTTTGGCCCACGGCCGTAAAGACTGGCAACGCCGTTCCAGAGTTCGTCATCAACCCGTACATCGAGTTCGGCAGCGCCTTTTATCGAACTCGCACTCGGCACATATGTCAGAGGGTCACGCGACAGGGCAAACTTCTGGAAAGCCTGCGTCGCATCACCATTGCCAAGGACTTCGTCGGGCTGGGTCTCACCGTGACTTGCCTCGGCGATGTTGCCGAGCAGTTGTGCGCCATCAAAGCCGGTAGGCAGGGCTGGCAACACATCAACCAGAAGATGATCCGGCCGCTCACCGGGAAGGTTTCCGTGCTCGGCTGCCGTGGTGATCCGTGCCAGATGGTGACGATTTCCGGAACGCAGCATGATGCGTCTGTCTTTTTTGAGAAGACCAAAACCAGAGGCATCAGCCGGCGACACCTGCAGGGCAATCCTGTTGCCCTGCAGCATGGCGGGATAGTCATAGAGTCTGAAGTCAATGTCCTGGGAGTGTATCTGGAACACCCTTGTCTTGCGGCGATCGGAAATCGCACCCAGTCCGTCCCCCAGGCTCTGCCAACCCGACCATCCGGTGGCCGATTGTTCTCGATGGCTAAGCGCATCGTCCTCGCCGCGGGCATAGACATGGAGTGATCCGGCCTGACGCAGGACACTGGGTGCGGAGGCAATCACGCCTCCGAGCGAATTCCAGGCGCTCCAGTCGGCCCCGATCCGCGTAATCTGCCAGAGTTCACTGCTTGCGCCGCGGGCAAAGATGTCGACGCTTGCCGCGTTGGCGCGCACAATTGCCGGTTCATCCTGGATCTGGCCACCGAGATCAACCCAGTCGCTCCATTCACCGGCCGTAAGACCCCGGTGGATCAGATGGCCGGCATCGTCTACGGCCACCACATCGATCCGGCCCGGTCCGGTCGACGCCGCCGCAGGCCCGGTTGCAAGAGTGCCGCCCAATGACTGCCAGGGCACAAACATCGCACCATCCCAATGGAGCCACCACAAGGCGCGGTCGATCCCGCGTGCAAAGATATCTGCCGAGTTGCCGTCGGTCGACACCACCGCCGGCGCTGACGTCAGGCTTCCGCCGAGCGAGAACAAGGTTTGACTGGCCGACGCAGAGATGTCGGCAGCCACGAGATCTAGGGATCTGCCGCGCGCCAGGGCCCAGAGCCGCCCGCCGGCAGCAACGCCTTGGGGGGCCGACGTTATGACGCGGCCCGGTTGTGTGACACCGGTCGGCGTCTGGAGCCTGTCATGGGTAATCCAGTTGCCGTATCCTTGGGCCTGCACCCAGGTTCGTTGCAGCAGCGTTCCGTTGCTGTCCATTGCCAGCAAATCGTATCGGTTAGCAACAGCAGGGTCGCGGACAATGTCGATATCAGAACCGAGATGCGGCCGTCCCCGATAGGCCCAACGTCCGGAGGCCTGTGGATCACCCCCCATGACCCGCATGGCCGCGCCGGATCCGGACCGGCAGAAAACGATATGCTCTGCCGCCGAGAACCGGGCAACAGACGGGCGGCCCCGAAGGGTCTGGCGAAGAGCGACATGGGTCACGGTATCTTCCTGAACACCGTAAGCCGTGGCATCACCAGCAAGCCCACTTGTTACGGTGACAGCGGCTGGCTTGTCTTCGGTTGCCGTAACCACGGCCGTACGCAGGCGTGGAGCCTCGTTTTCACCGGCATCGATCAGGAGTCTTGTGCCAGGCTTGACATCCTCGTGGCGGCCGTCGAGCGGATAGACAAGGTCGCCGTTGGCAAAGGCGACCGTAACCTGCCGGTTCAACCAACGCGGCCAGGGATGCGCTGAACCGGGAGAACCGGCGATGAAAACATTGTGCCGAGCCGGTGCATTGTGTCCGAAAAACCTGAGGCGGCTTTCGAGTTTCACCACGCGCGTGACTTCGAACCAATGGCCTGGAGACAGCATGGCAGGGGTAAACTCCAGATACTCACCCGCATCCGTCTGGTTCAGCGCGGTGACTGATTTTTGTGCCACGTCACTCAATCCGAATGTGATCAGACGATCGCCGGGTCCGAGCAGGTCCGGTCGCGCAACGACCGGTGCCAAGCTCGTCCCAACCTTGAAGGCATTGAAGAGTGTCGGCGGTGCAAAAGCCGGAACCTGATTGATGTCACCATGAGCGACGATCTCTTCGATGGTTTCGAATGTCTGGGGACGTTCGTCCTGTCCGGGCACGCTCATCACCTTGAGCCCGTTGTAGATTTTTGTCTCCGCGCCATCGTCGAGCGCAAAGGCCAGAAATGTTGTCGCTGCCTGGCCGGGATTGAGTTCATAATTGATGAGCCTGACGAGGCGCAGAACGGATTCGCGCTCTCGTGACGTGCGCAGGAAAATCTCGTTGGCGATGCGCTCGTTGTAGAACGTGAGCACGTCGCCCACCGCCGAGAACAGTTCAAGGACGGTTATCGCAAAATCGTCGCTCTCCCGGGTCGTCAGGTCCGACAGTGCCGGCTCCCGGGCAATCGAATCGAGCATCGCCTGACGAAAAGTGGCGAATGTGCCAATGCGGTAGGAAATCGCCTCCAGACCTGGCCTGTTGCTGATCTCGGCAGGGGCCAGTGCTACGGTTGGCGTACAACAGTTGCAAAAACCGGCATGAGGAATAACGGCCATGTTACAACCCTCCTACTGCGGATAGCCGGAGGACACCGTTTTCCGGGAAGTTGGGATCATTGTCGAGGCGCGGAATCTCGAACGGCGCCATTGCGATCAGGCTGCGATCGAGGCTGTCACCCGGTACCGACCAATATCGTTTGAAGACGACCACCGACGCTGAGTCGACACCATCGATCGCCTCAATCACTGCATAGAGTTGAGACAGATAGACCGCCTCACCGAAACCGAATTCCAGAAGGTGGAAAAAACCGCGTGTCCCGTCTGCATACGCACCGTCTGACAGGACTCTCGCAACAGCTTCGATGACATCACCACGAAAATGACCGTGCGCAACACAAAGCCTGATCTCGATTTCAAGCGGCACGTACTGCGCCGCCCTCACGGCCAGGTCGTATCCTGCCAGCTTGAATCGTTTCAGGTGCGCTTTCATGGCCGAAGCGAATTCGGCGGCAAGGGCAACGCCGCCGCCCGGCAACCGTTCGAGATTGTCGGCGTCACGCGGGTGAAGTGCTACGAACACCGTGTGCCAGCTCCCCGTCCATCTGAAGCGTGCCTTGGCGGCAGCCACGCCTGGATGGCGCAATGCCATTTCCTCCCAGTCAGCCTCGGTGACGGCGCGGAACTGGATGGCGTGAACCGCTTCCGGTGCCGTTTGGCGCATCTCCTCAATCGCTTCCGGTTCGGTGCCTGAAGCGGCGGCTTGCGGTTGATAGACGCCATCGACACTTGCAAAAGCCAGCGGTGCCCCGGGATTGGCAGGATCCAGGGGTTCGGCAGGATCCGGGGCAACCACATGCAGCAGCGACGTCGCACCGATATTGCCGTCACGGCCATTGCCGATCCGATATCGAGCACGAGCGCGCGTTACATCAAGCGGACGTCTTCCGAACTGATCGTCGCCAAACCGCAGGACGGCTTCTCCGGAGTTGTCAATCTCGGCCACAAAGTGTCGGTCGAACGGACCACTGTCGAGGAGGTTTGCAACCGGTGTCCACAACTCGCTTTGCCCGTCCCTGCCTGTCAGGAGGAGTACGACGGCCGGAAGTGCTGTATCGGCGGGCACATCGAGATCATGACGGCCATGCACCTGCCGGCCCTCGGCCGTATAGACAGAGATGTCTGGGGCGGCCTGTTGTGTAACCGGCCGCATCGGCAGGACCAGGGATGGCAGCGGCCAGCGCCCGACACCGGTCGCGGGCAAGGCAAGCGTCTGATCATCGGAATCCTGCAGTACCGTACGGCCGTGGTCGGCCGGTGTAACATTCCCCCGTGCCACCGAGACCGGCGCGATCGGGTCGCCGTCCGCGGTTACCGCCGAGATACAGAGTGGAAATTCGAGGGCATCTTCTTCGCGCCAGAAAACACGGAGCAGCGGCAGCGGCCCCGGCAGACCGCCGGCATTGAACCGAGGTGTCAGGGTCCCGTTGGGTACGGCATCGGTAAAAGCATCATCGCTCGTGGGCTCCACGTCCACCAGCCGGACAACTTGCCGATGACGACGATCGGCATCCGCAGCAAAACTCGTGCGCGGACTGCGGACTTCCTCAAGCAGAACATAATCACCGATCTGCAGTTCCGGCAGAACCGCGAGCTCGGCGCCGGCGGCACCCATGGCAGCATACAGGTAGACCTCGGTCGTGCCTTTGGCCAGACAGCACTGGGCGTCGTTCCAGGTGTGAACGCGCAGTTCGTTATGCAGATCTGTCACCCGGACCAGGGCACTGGTTTCAAACACTGTGGCATCGAAAAGTGCGGGGTCACCGTCAAAGTCGGCGGTGTCGGGAAGAACCGGACCGGGCGGCGCCGTCGCACCAACCAATGGCAGGGCGACCCGGGTGGCAAGTTTCGCTCCCGCAGGAACCACACCGTCGGTGCCGGCGGTAGCGGAAAAATGCACGTGGGTAACGGCATTGCGGCCATTATGCATGCGATAATCGATGAGCCGACCGTGTCGGGACGCCGAAATCCGGTGCAGGCAGGTATCCAGATAAGCCTCCGTTCCCGTTGCAGCGTCCTGATGCTGGCTCAGGTAGTCACCCGCGTAGGCCAGAGCCTCAACCACGGCCATCCCCATATCCGCCGGCAACCGTTCCTGCCAGCCGGGATTCCGCAACGCAATCAGGTCGGTCATGAGGCGCCGAAAGCTCTGATAGTCCTTCGCCAGATAGTTGAGGTCCGATTCGTCAAGCGCATCGGTCGGACAATCCACGGCAGGTCTGCAATCAAACTCTGTGGGGCATCCAACCTTGAAACCGAAGCGTTCTTCGGATCGCTCCAGATCGATGTCCGCGTGGCTTATCCTGAGAACGTAGCTGGAAAAATCGCCCTCGCGATCGAGAAACACCTGCATCCTGAGCGGATCGCCACCGTCGGGCTGTGCGTCCAGGACTTGAATGTTCACGACACGGACACCGCCGAGCACGACAAAGTCTCCGGCGTTCAAAGCAGGAGCGGCTTTGAGAAAGACCACGTCGAGAACGTTCTGCTGTCCCGGTGGTGCCAGCGGTGCCCGGCGATACTCCACATAGTCCAGACCGTTGAGGGGATGTGCCGGATCGCGGAGCACGCCAGACCGGCGTTCATCCTCGCACCACAGATTTCCACTTCTCGCCAAAACCATAAAACTTCCTCACGCAACAGCGGTATGCTCGAAGGTCTCCTGTCGGCGCTCGCCGGTTTCGCGCCGTTGATAAGTCACGTCCACCCGGATTGTCGCTTCATCAGCATTGACCGACACCTGCTCTACGGAGATCACGGTATCCAGCCAACGGATCAATGACCCGTGGACCAGTTGTTCCGCTGATGCTGCGAGCGCGTCCGAGGCTGGAGCGAACACCAGTTGCTTCAACCCGCAACCGAACTCGGGCCGGTTCACCCGTTCACCGGGAATTGTGAACAGAACCTGGTAGATCAGATCACGGACATGATCGTTCTCGCTCGTCGATGCACTGCGGCCACGCGGGTCAATCGAAAATGGGAAATCCGTCAGCACCTCGAGCGTCACAATCACAATCCTCTCGTTCTGATTTCCGTTGGCTGTACTGTCGTGCCGTCGCTGCGCAGGATGTCGATACTGTCCTTGTTGTCGCGCAGATGGCGCACCACGCCGCGTGCGATCGCCACGAACAACCTCCTTCGATCCCGCACGGACGGGTCCTCGGTGTCGGTCACCAGCGGTGGCAACCCGTCAAGGACCATCAGCGCATTGAGCTCGTCCTCAATCGTCAGCGCCATGGAATCTGCCAGTCCGGAAACATCGGTCTGATCCGCATTGAACTCACCTGGTACCAATTCGTTACCCATCGTTTCCCCTAATCGAGCAGCACTTTGACGGACAGCAAACTGGGATCCGGGAGCGGCATTTGCGCCACAGGCAACATCGGCGTCACCGGCAGGATCCCTGCAGCCAGTTCGCCGGGATGCATGTGAAAATTAAAGAGAGTGACGAGCTGTGTGAGATACTTCAAAAGGTTGTCGCCAAGCACAGCCGGATGTGCAGCACCCGAACTCCCCTGCTGAATAATCGCACTGTCGACCACCACCCTGGCAGCACTCTTGATGGTCACCGTGGCGCTCGGCACAGAGATCTCCATGAGGTTGACGCCGACCGAATCCGTCAATGTGATGGTTTGAGCGGCGTCGTCGAGCACGGCGCTCAAACCAAGTTCACTGCGCCAGATCTTCGTGGTTGGCTGGCTTGGGGAGCCAGGAGGTTTCATCGGCAACTCGCCGGCGCCCCAGTAACACCCGGTCCAGATTGGGCGTGACACATCCCCGGCTTCGAATTCCAGCCAGACACCCGCGCCGATCGGCGGTGTTGAAAAGAAACCGGAAGTCGGGCCCGCATAGGGGACGCAGGGTTTCGCCCACCCGGTCGGCACCTCGCCGAGAACCTCCGGCACAAAGGCCTGCAGGCGTCCCAGTCCGGACGGATCCAGGTTGTTCATTACTGTCCCGGCGAATTTGCCGAAAACACGGTCCCTCACCTGGTCGTTTTCTCCATTGGGTGTACTTCCATCAGCCATGACAATTCCTCACGCAACCGCAGACAGTGGGTCGAAGAAGACCTCTGCGCCGGTCAATCCCACAGCATTACGCATGGCCTGAAAGCTCTGGGTGTAGTTGTCCCGAGATATCCTGTGCGTAACTGTATTCACGTAGTAAAGGCCGCTGTTCTGGCGTCCGGCACCTCGAACCAGAACCGGCAGCCCAACCATCAGCGGGCGGGCATATTTGATCCCATCGACCTCGCCGGTAGCCTGGATCGTCCGGCTCGACGACGTCGCCCGCGCCAGCGCCTGCATCTGCACTTCAGCCGGGTTTGCCGCGTCGCAACCGGCGGGTCGCTCGACGGGCGGCGGTATGATCCGGTTGAGTGCGGGTTCCAGACCCATTGGAATATCCGTGGAAACCGCGCCGAACGACGGAATTGGCGCTCGGGTGTTGGGATCGACCGATGCCGTGACGACGCTTGTCGGCCGCAACATGTCGTTGGACACGGAAAAGCTGGTGAGATTGGTCTGCCGTCCGAAGTCTATCGACAACACCCCTTGCGGCGGCAGCATCGTATACGGCGGATGGAAATGCCCGATGTCGCGGCCGATGACGGGATCGGGCTGAACGAAGATCTCATATCCGTTGCGATAGGCCAGTTGGAAAAGATAGGCCGAATCGTTGGTGCGCTGGGTCGTGGTGGTGTCGAGTTGAGTACGCGACGGTGGTGTCAGCAACACATTCGGCACCATGCCGTACTTGCCGAATATCGCCTGTGCGACAGTGCTGTCGGGAGAGTTGGGCCAGGTGAACGGCTGCTGGATGTGTGCCATGAGTGTTCCAAGACCATCCATGCCGACCACTTCCAGCGTCGAGGCTCCGGGCGTGTTCGACGCCTGCATCTTGGCGTCTTTTACGTAACCGTTGATCAGTGTCTGCGGGATTGGAAGACCGGCCGCCAGTCGTATCGTGATTGGGGCGAGCGGTCGGAAGATATCGACGGCGAGCGCATCGAAATCGCCAAAACTGTTGCGGCTGAGTTCAAAATGCAGCCTGAACATTGCCGACCGGCCAACGGAGGTTTCCACCTCAATTTCGCGCAAGGCATTGATAAAAGGTGCCGGAAGCGGCGCAAAGCCCAGTTGTATGACAAAAAAAGCCGGTGTGATGGTCATGATCTACACCCCACCAGGTCCCGGAATGGCAATCACGCGCCCGGCAACACGGGTCAGGTCCGCCGGACGGCGCACCTTGTTGACGTCGCACAGCCACCAGAACAATTCGGGATCACCAAGCGACTTGTACGCGGCCAGATCTGGCCGGTCGCCCTCAACGACTTTGTAACTCAGCGGCCCCGTCTGATCGGAAATCACCCGCATCTTCTTGTAGCGGATCGTGCGTCCGTTGCGACCCGCAATGGTCGCCTCGGGGACATTTTCGTATCGACTGCCGCGAAAAAACACCTTTGTCTCCTGTCTTGCCTAGATTGGCTTGATCGCCTGGATCCCCGTCGTATCGGAGAATGTATTCAGTGCCGCCATAACCTCTTTCTGTGTGAACGAGGCCAGATAAACCCAGTACCCGGGATTGGTCACATCCAGGTCCCTGTAGGTCTGTACTTTCAGGGTAAGGTCGGCCTGGGCTCGGATTGGATTGAGTTTTTGGTCGAACGCCTCTTCCTTGATCGACAGGCTTTGCAGCTGCACTGGCAGGACACGGCGCGCGCCCCACACCAGAAACGCCAGGGGCGCCTGTTCTCCGAGAATGAAGGCACCGCCGGCGAACGCCAGCGCCTCATTGGCGATGACCATTGGGTAAGACGGATAGAGCAGTTGTTCGAGGGCCGCGATGACCGGATGCAGTCCGTTCTGCACCGTGACGGCATTGCTCGCCGGCTGTTCAAGCTGATCGGCCGCATCGATATCGACGGAGAACGTCAAGGTCTCCTGAGGCGGTCCGTTGACACGATTGGCATCTCCACGACCGCCGCCACTGGACGCGCCGGCCTGAATGGACCGCGAGACTTCGTCGGGATTGTATTGAAAAACGATGATGGTTGGCAGAAGTTCAGGGAACTGATAGGCGACAATTCCGCCTTTTAATACACGTGGACTACGTGGCGAACCCTGTGTCATCGACATCTCCCCGAGCCCCAGCCCCGGGAGTAACTTGACTTAACATGACGTTAACAGAATTAAATCGGTTTGAATACTGTCAGAGCGCAATTTCTTACATATCCCACAATTTCATCCTTGCAATGAAGGTTTGCCGGTATTCGAGATAGGTTTACAGTGCGTAGCGACCGCCGTTCTGGATCGTCAGTTCCAGGATTTCCATGGCATTGAAAGTTTC
>JAJFHC010000151.1 GCA_021775835.1 Hyphomicrobiales bacterium
GGAGGCGCTGGGTCTCTTTTTCGGACAGCGGTTCCAGCGTCCGGCGTGAGACTTCCAGGCCAGCGGCTTCCATGTCCTGCACCAGCGTCTCACCGGCCTTTGCCAACCGCAGCAACACCAAGCGACCGTCATTGGGGTCGACACGCTGTTCGACAAGGCCCCTTTTCTTGAGCCGGCTGATGACTCCCAGGATGGTCGCCGGGTCCATCGCTGTCATGCGTCCCAATCGGTTTTGCGAGGTCTCGCGAACCTGATGCAGTTTGGCCAGAGCGGCGAACTGAGTGGGCGTTACATCGAACGACGACATGACGGAATTGAAGATGTCAGTGGCCCTCTGATGAGATTTCCGAAGAATGAAACCGATCTGTTCTTCGAGCACATACTGGCTGGAGTGCTCGGTGGTTTTCACCGGTGCGGGACTTGTGTCCACGTCATCCACCATTTCTACTGACCTTTTTCACGTTGATCGTTTCCCGCTCTGGGCATGCGCCAAACCTGCCAATTTGCTTCACAACCCGGTGCTGGGATAGGGCCAGGGATTGTCGCCGCGCCAACCCTCCACACGGGCCTCCTGAGCATAGTCTTCGATGACATCCGTAACACTCACAACATCGTCAACATGTCCGCCGCCGGCAACATAGGCATCTAGCGGCAACGTAAATTCTATCGGCGCGACAATCGCCGGCGTTGGAACATAGCCAAAGGCTGCATCGGGCATTCGGAGAACATCCACCATCACGGTTATTCCGCCACCGGGATAAACATAGACCGGGGCACCACCCATCGTGACGCGACTGATGCCACGGGCCACCGACCGGGTCAACCTTACAGGATTGCGCGTGACCCCTGCCCGCAACGACCCCCCGGCTCCAGCCATGAACAGTACAGTGCACAAGGACGGCTCGCAGTTCTCGCCGATGAGATCCACAACCCGCCGGACCTCGGTTGGCATGTCGGCGGGTACCGGCACGAGATTCTCGTCCAGGGTGCAATACAACGCGTCTTCGCCGGTGGTACTGGTCAGAAGCACGCGCAAACCGGGCCACGCCGCCTTGGCATCGATCTTCTGAATGATGCTGAGAGGATCGGTAATGTCGGTTCCACCCCAACCGGACCCGGGGTCAGCAACTTGAAAGTAACGACCAGGCGTGGACCGCCTGCCCCGCACCCTGATACCGGCTGGCGGCATATCGAGGCACTTACCCGCCTGATGCTCGGTCAGGACTCCGGTGATATGATCATCGACGACAATGACTTCATCCACGTGACTGAACCACTGCTGGGCAAAGATGCCCACGGTTGCGGATCCGCAACCCACTCGCATGCGCTCTTCGGGCGTCCCGTTGACAATCGGGGCTTGCCCCGCCTGAACAACAACCGTGCTGCCACCGTCTATGGTCAGTTCCACCGCCTCCTTGTTGCACAGGCCGAGGAGCGTCTTGCAGGTAACATTGCCTTCCTTCTTGCTGCCACCCGTCAGATGATGAACGCCACCCATGGACAGCATCTGTGAACCGTATTCCGCCGTGGTCACATGCCCGACCTGTTCGCCGTCACACCGTACCGGCGCCGATTCTGGCCCCAGATGGCGGTCAGTGTCGATCTTCACCTTGACGCCGCAATAGGAAAATATGCCTTCGCTGACAACCGTGACCGTATCCACGCCTTCGTGTTGGCTCGACACGATGAAGGGGGCAGGCTTGTAGTCGGGATATGTCGTGCCGGCGCCGATCCCGGTGACAAACGTATCGCCCGACCGCAGAACGTTGCCGTCCCAATCTTCGTTGGTTTCGACAAACGGCACCAACTTGCCATCCTCGGCCTTGACCCGCTCCATCAAAACCAGGGTATCGGTACGGATCAGTTCACCGTCGTCGTTGGCATAGCGCGCGCAGGCACCCGCGCGTCCGGGCCTGATGCGGCAGAGTACCGGGCAGGCATCGCAGCGAATGATGCCGTCATCGCCTTCCCTGGCTCCGAATTTTTCCGTGCGGTCCTTTGACCGCGGGGCCGGTGTTGCGATTTCCGTCATGAGGTCGCTCCACTTTCCTGTATTGCCTGCCAGACCCTGTGCGGCAGAGCCGGCAAATGCCTGATGGTGACGCCTGCTGCATGGCGGATGGCGCCAAGAATGGCCGGAGGCGTGGGCACAAGGGCCGGTTCACCGATGCCCTTGGCGCCATAGGGCCCTTCATGTTCGGGATCCTCCACGATCTTGATCTCTATGTCGGGAACATCGCCGACCGTGGGGATCAAATAGTCGTGGAGGTTCTCGGTCTTGCCCGGCACAAATTCTTCCATCAGGGCCATGCCCAGCCCTTGCGCTATGCCGCCCTGGATCTGGCCCTCCACGAGTATGGGGTTGATGGCCCTGCCGACGTCGTGGGCCGCCACGATTTTCAGAAGCTTTACGGTTCCCAGCGCCATGTCCACCTCCAGTTCGCAGATCTGGGCGGCGAAGCCATAGGTCGCGTAAGGAGAACCCTGACCTTTTTCGTCAAGCGCCGTGGCCGGTGGATCGTAGGTCCCGGTGCCCTCCAGGAGGGCAGCCCCCTCACCCGCTGCCTCGGCCAGATCGGCCAGCGCGATTGACCGCCGTGTGTCGCCTTCGACAAAATCGATCCGGCCGTCTGCAATCTTCACTGTCGCCTCTGCTCCCACATTGGCAAGGCCCAGGAGTTTTGCGCGAAGATCAAGCCCGGCCAGGTAGGCCGCCTTGCCCGAAACCAGCGTCTGGCGCGACGCCGACGTTTTGCCGGCATCCGCCGTCAGATCCGTGTCGCCGACAACCTGATCGAAAGAACTCATCGGCACGCCCAGTGCATCGGCACAGATCTGCAGCATGATGGTGGCGGACCCCTGGCCGATGTCCACGGCACCATTGTAAAGCGTAAACCGGCCGTTCGGTTCCAGCGTCACGCGCATGGTCGACGGGTTCGACATGGAGGTGTTGCCGCAGCCGTACCACATGCAACCAACACCCGCGCCACGCCGATAGCGCTGGTTCATGGCATTATGGTTCTGGCAGCGATCCAGCATGGCCGTCCAGTCGTCACGCAATTCCTCCAGGCATTGGGCCAGCCCGCAACTGTGATTAAGCACCTGACCGGTGGCCGTCTGCTGGCCGGCACGGATGGCGTTGCGGTGGCGAATTTCCAGCCGGTCGATGTCCAGGTTCAGGGCAACATCATCAAGCAGTGTTTCCTGGACGAAGGCTGCCTGCGGCACGCCAAAACCGCGAAACGCCCCGGACGGACACTGGTTGGTGTACCAGGCGCAGGACCTGTTGAGCACGTTGGGCACGTAGTAGGGACCGGTGCCGTGAACCGGTACGCGGCCAGCGACTGTCGGACCCCACGACGAATAAGCGCCGGTGTTGAAGTCGCCCTCCATGTCAAAGGCTGTGATCATCCCGTCTGCATCCGCTGACAACCGCGCGGAGATCTCGGATGGGTGCCTCTTCGTGCTGGACGCCATCGATTCGATCCGGCTCCAGACGGCGCGGACCGGCCGTTTCAGGACCCAGGCGGCCACTGCAAGCATGGGCTGGACGGAAACATCGAGCTTACCGCCAAATCCGCCGCCGCAGGCGCTTGGAATGATTCGGACCCGGTCTCGCGAAAACCCGAGGACATTGGCGACTTCCTCCAGATCCATGTACGGCGCCTGGGTGCAGGCAAGGACTTCGATCCGGTCAGGGTCCGCCTCGGAAACCTTGGCATAGCCCGCTTCGGGTTCGATATAGGCATGCTCTACATAGGACGTCGAGAAAGCACCGCTTGAGGTTGCTGCAGCCTGGGCGTGTCCGGCTTCGACATCGCCCTTTTCAACAAGCCCCCGGATCAGAACATTGTCAGGGTGGGTCTCATGAACCGGCCGCTCCCCGGACACTCTCGCCTGCGCAATCGTGGTGATTGCCGTCTCCGGCGTCCACGTGATCGGCAGGCTGTCAACGGCGATGCTCTCCACTACCGCCTTGTCGCCGACCAGGGCCACAACGGTTTCACCGCGGTAGCGAACTTCGCCTTCCGAGAAAACCGGTTGTTCGCGCAGGTGCGGAAAAATGCCGAACCCGTTATGTCCCGGCACATCTGCAGAGGTCAGCATGGCGTCAAGTCCCGGGACGCTGGCGACAAAAGCGTCCAGATCACCAAATTCGAAGGTCGCGCGATCATAAGGCGACCGGACCGGGCGCAGCCAGAGGGCGCCGTCGGGCACAACGTCGGCGGCGAACCTGTCGCTGCCGTCGACTTTTTCAAGCCCGTCGGCACGTCGAACACGCGCGCCCACCGCCTCGCCTGACGCGGGAGAAATCTCGACCTGCGCCTGACCCTCGCCGGCGACATCGAGCACGGCGTCGACAATCTTGCGATATCCCGTGCACCGGCAGAGCACACCGCCCAGGGCATCCTCGACGTCCCGGCGGTCGGGACTGGGGCTGTCTGCCAACAGGCTGGTGGCAGCCATCAGCATGCCCGGCGTGCAGATGCCACACTGAGCGGCACCATGGTCAAGGAAGGCGCTCTGCAACCGGCCCAGCAGACCGGCATCTTCCGTGACCTCGACCGTAGTAATGCTGGCGCCGTCGACCTGACCCGATGCCACCAGGCAGGAACAGACCTGTTCGCCGTCGAGTATGATCGTGCACGCGCCGCAGTCGCCGGCGTCACAGCCAATCTTCGTGCCCGTCAGTCCACATCGGTCGCGCAAGGTCTTGGCCAGACTGTCAAAGGGATCGACTGATACCTCACACGGGTGGCCGTTCAACTCAAAAGAGATTTCACGTTCCAGGACGGCAGGTTTGTCCAGCATCAGGCGGCCCTCCCGAGTCGTGCCATGGAGAAGTCGTCGAGCAGGTCCTTCAGGACCACTCGCGCCGCCTCCTTCCGATAGGAGGCGCTGGCCCGCACGTCGTCAATGGGTTGCAGGCTGCTGAGTTGATAGTCGTCAACAAGGTCTGAGATGTGTTGATCCAGTGGTACGCCTTTGAGAGTTTCCTCAAGGACAGTCAACCTCGTTGCCACGGTTGAACACGCGCCCACCGAGATGCGGGCCATTGTAACGCGTCCCTGTGCATCCGTCCGGATGGCGCCTGCCGCCATCACGATGGAGATTACGAGATAGCGCCGCGATCCCAGTTTCCGGAAACCGGTCGAGAGATCACCGTCATCCTCATCAAAGACAAGTCCCGTTACAATTTCATCGCCGCGGCAGACATGGCTTCTGTAGCCATCATGAAACTCCGTCAAATCAACTGTCCGCATGCCCCGTGCGCTTGTCAGTTCAACCCGGGCCTTCATGGCCTGGAGACAGGGTGTCCCGTCGGCGGCAGGCGATGCATTGCAGATGTTGCCGACAATCGTGCCCCGATTTTGAATTTGCATCCCGCCGACATCACGAGCCGCCTGCTTGAGACCGTCAAACAACGGCGGCAGATCCGCTTTGACGAGGTCGCTCCATGTGGTCAGGCACCCAATGCGGTACCGGCCGGATGATTTGTCAATTGCCCGCAATTCCAGCAGGCCCGATATGTCGAGAACATCCCTGGTCGTCCGGTCGCCCCAGGCTTCCCGGGTCGTGCGGATGGGATAAACATCGGTGCCGCCGGCCAATACCTGCAAATCCTGTCCGGCCTTCAGGTCGAGGGCTTCCTTCAATGTCTGTGGTCGGAAATAGGCCGTCATTATTTCACCTCTTACGCCGTGTCCAGGAGAGAGCCCCGGGCTCGCCGCCGCTCTAGCGTGGCGCCATCGTCCACCTCTCCCGCTGGATCAACCACGACACCGAACCATTCTTCCGCCTGGATGATGGAATAGTACCCCCGCCGAACATCGCGCCCGACCAGCGCCGGATCGCGTTGGAATGGATCGCCGTATCCGCCACCGCCTGGCGTAAACACCTCGACGCGGTCCCCGACCGTTACCGGAATGTCCTGGTCTTTCGACAGATGCGGCGGGATGTAGGTCTCGCCGTTGCGATGGATCTTCACCACATTCGGCGCGCCATCCGAACCGCCGATCGCCCCTTGCGGCCCGACCCGTCCATGGTCCATGACAAAGGACGCCCGGGCGTCGCCGCGCAAGATCTCGACTTCATACTCAATCCCGAAACCGCCCCTATGGCGGCCGGGTCCACCGCTTGCCTCGCGTAACGCGAACTTCCGGAAAAGGATCGGGAAGTACTGCTCCATGACTTCGACCGGCGCTGTCTTTGAGATGCCGATCGTCGAGCACCCATTCGACAAGCCATCGTGATCGACGTTGCCGCCATACCCGCCGCCGGTAATCTGGTACATGACAAATCCCTGACCTTTCTGCGGGTCGTTGCCGCCGAGCACGAAGTTGCCACTGGATCCGGCCGGCGCCGCAGTGACCTTGTCGGGGATCGCTTTGACAAGAGCTGCAAAAACAGCCTCTGCTATTCTCTGGGAGACTTCAGCAGCACAACCCGAAACCGGCCTTGGATAATGCGCATCGAGGAATGTGCCCACCGGGTCAGTGATGTGCAGCGGCGCAAAAGCCCCAACGTTGATCGGCACGTCAGGAAATATGTGCTTGATCGCCAGGTAAACAGAGGAATACGTGGTCGCTATGACGGAGTTCATCGGCCCCTTGCAGGGCGGGCTTGAACCGTCCATGTCAAAATTCAGGTCGGATCCCGATACAGAGACCTTCATGGCAATCCGCAATGGTTCATCCACAACACCATCGGAGTCGACAAAGGCTTCGCCCTCGTAAACGCCATCGGGAATCGCCGAAATGTGAGCGCGCATCTGCTGCTCCGAGCGGTCGCGGATTTCGACGATAGCGTCATCGACCGTTTCAGGGCCGTAGCGGTCGAGCAACTCGGTCAGGCGTTTGGCACCGACGTAGAGGGCTGCGGCCTGGGCCTTGATGTCGCCGATGCGTTGTTCGGCGACCCTGATGTTGGACTGGATGATCGCCAGGATCTCCTGGTCCATCACGCCTTTCTTGAACAGTTTGACCGGCGGCAACCGGAGGCCTTCCTGTTCGACCTCGGTGGCCTTGGCGGAGAACCCGCCGGGCACCGACCCGCCGATATCCGGCCAATGACCGGTGTTCGACAGCCAGCAGAACATTTTTCCCCGATAGTAGAACGGCATGGCAAAACGCACGTCCATCAGATGGGTGCCGCCAAGATAGGGGTCGTTGACGATGTAGATATCGCCCTCTTCCGGCGGTGCCGTCCGGCCCTCGCGGATTAACCGAAGAATCTCCATGGTCGAGTACTGCATGATGCCCACGAACACCGGCAGACCGAACTCACCCTGGGCGATCAGTTCACCGGTATCGCGGTGATAGATGCCGTCGGAGCGGTCGTCGGCCTCGGCGATCACCGGCGAGAATGCCGAACGGGAAAAGGCCACATCCATCTCGTTGCAGACCTGCTGCAGGCCATTGCGGATCACGGCAAGCGTTACGGGGTCGACCTTGGTTTCAGGCATGTCCGACCTCCCCGTAATGGGCAATGGGCACGTCGATCAGCAGATTGCCCACATCGTCGGAACGGGCCGTGGACCCCGGCTCGACGACGATTGTGGTATCGAGTTGCTCAATGATTGCAGGTCCTTCAATGATCGCCTTTTCCGGCAACCGCTCGCGCCGGTACACAGCTGTCTCCATCCATGCGCCATCAAAGTAGACCTGCCGCCGGCCTGTCCGGGCACCGTCCAGGGTCGCCGCCTGATCGCTTGAGTCGATGAGGGACCGGAGCGAGATCGGCCGGCGTTTGCCGATCACGGACGTGTTCAGGTTGACAAGCACGGCCCGGATTTCCGGCAACCGTACGCCAAACCGGTTGAAGTAAACCTCTTCGAAGAGCGCCTGCAGGGTCTCCCTGGTCACCTGAGTATCGGGAATCTGTACTCGGATCAGATGGGTCTGGCCCTTGAACTGCATGTCTGCGGAATGAAATATCTCGGTCTCGACGATTTCGTCCTGCTCTTCCGCGTTGTGTTCAAGGCCCCTTACTTTCTGGTCTTCCAAGGTATTGTGCACGTCGGCCATGTCGACGTCGTCGAGAGGCCGGTTGAGCGTGTTGACGATGTCCTGGCGCAAGTCCGCCACAAGACACCCCAGGGCGTTTGTGAGGCCGGGCCGGGCGGGCACCAGCACGGTCGGGATGTTGAGTTCGCGGGCGATGGCCACCGCATGAAGCGGTCCTGCTCCGCCAAAGGCGAACAGGGCAAAGTCACGCGGGTCATGACCACGCGACAGAGAGACCATCCTTATGGCACCCGCCATCTGCATGTTGGCAATCTGGATCATGGCGGCCGCCGCGTCGTCCTGGGAAAGCCCCAGGGGGCTCGCCAGGTGGGTGTCGAAAGCCTGGCGGATATCCTCCACGGCAACAGGATTATCGACCGAGAACAGAGCTTCGGCGTTGAGCCGACCGAGCAGCAAATTTGCATCTGAGATCGTTGGGCGATCCCCGTCCTTGCCGTAACAGATCGGTCCCGGGTCCGCTCCGGCACTTTCCGGGCCCACCTGCAGGATGCCGGCCGCACTGATCGAACCGATAGAACCGCCGCCCGCACCCACCGTGCGCACGTCAACCATGGGCACGTGGATCGGCAGGCCGTAAGCGATCTGCAACTCTGAGGAGACTTCCGGCACACCGCCGGTGATCAGGGCAACGTCGGTGGACGTGCCGCCCATGTCGTATGTAATCACATTGGGAGTACCGGCCTGCTGGGACGTCACGGCAGCGGCAATGACGCCGGAGGCCGGCCCTGACATCACGGTCTTGGCAGCTTCGCGCGACACGATGCGTGCCGCAACCGTGCCGCCATTCCCGTTCATCACGAGCAGGTCCTTATCATATCCGCCGGCATGCAGCTCTGACTGCAGGCGTTGAATGTAGCGGTCCAGAATCGGCTGGACCGCGGCATTGACTGACGCCGTCGTGCCGCGTTCATACTCGCGAAATTCCGAAAGCAGGGCATGCCCCATCGTGATGTAGTCGTTGGGCCAGATCTCCCGGGCAATCTCATAGGCGCGCAGTTCATGGGCCGGGTTGGCGTAGGCGTGCAGGAAATGGATGATCAGGCTCTCCACGCCGGCGTCACGCAGCGTCAGGACACAGGCGCGTACAGCGTCCTCGTCAAGCGCCGTCACGACTCCGCCGGAGGCATCCATGCGTTCGGGCACCTCCAGGCGCAGCTCCCGAGGCACGAGGGGTTCGAACGTGCCGGTCATGCCATAGGGATTGGGCCGGGTCCTGCGTCCAAGCTCGAGCACATCCCGGAAGCCTTGCGTGGTTATCAGCCCGCACTTGCTGGTCTTGCGTTCGAGGACCGCATTCGTGGTCGTGGTGGTACCGTGAATGATGAGGTCGATCTGATCGGCGGTCACGCCGGAACTGGCGATCGCATTGAGCACGCCGACAGCCTGGTTGCCGGGCGTGGTGTGACTCTTGGCGAGTCTTACGCTGCCATGACCGGTCTCACTGTCTGGCGCTTCGAAAAGGATCAGGTCGGTGAACGTCCCCCCGACGTCGATACCGGCAACCACACGTCCCATATGCGGCCTTTCGCTTGTGTATTTGTAGCGTTACTTCATTTGTGTGCAAATGATATGCGGAACCCTGGCTCCTGTAAAGGCCTTGTTGTTCACATCTGGGATATCGTCCGGGGAACGAAATTTGCGAACGTTGAGACCCAACCGTCATTCTTGTCCACGCCTGTGGCGGGGGCGAGAATCCATTGGCCTCCGCTGTCATCTGTAGCCGGCGTGTATTGGATCTTCGACGCCGCTTACGCGTCGCCAAAGATGACACCGTAGATTTACGAACAAGTACACCCAATCAACGATCCGCATGAACACAGTTGCCGGATCACGCTCTTGCCCGTCCGGGGACCGACGGCGTTACCAATCAGGCGCCCCTCAGCACAGAATCTTTTCGCGCCGGGGATCGTAGGCGGCGCCCTTGACAATTGATGCCCTGCTGCGTTGGCCGAAGGCTTCGATCGCGAAATCACCGTGGCCGGCAAGTTCCAGGGGCAGATAGGCCAGCACAAGGCTCTGGCCGACCGAGTAGCCGAAATTGCCGCTGGTTGTCTGGGCAACGGGGGCGCCGTCGACCAGAACCGCTTCGCCGCCGAACACCGGCAATGGGTCCTCCAGGGCCAGGCATGACAATTTGCGGCTAACGCCCGACGCAGCGATCCTTGCGAGCGCGTCCGCCCCCAGGAAGTCCCCTTTTTTCCAGTCAATCAGGAACGCCAGTCCGGCTTCATAGGGATTATCGTCTGGCGTTACATCCACGCCCCAGGCGACGAATTTTTTCTCCATCCTAAGGCTATCGATTGCGCGATACCCAAGATTGCCAATGTCAAACTCGGCACCGGCTTCCTGCAGAACTTCGTAGACGTACTGGAGGTATTCCGAAGGGACATAGAGTTCCCACCCCAGTTCACCGACATAGGTGACACGGTAGGCGAGAGCCGGCGCGTAGCCGATCCGGATGTCCCTGGCGGTCATGAACGGGAATTCGTCGTGACCCACCTCTTCATCGCAAACTTTCTGTAACACCCGACGGGCCAGAGGGCCTGCAAGATTGATCGCGCCAAAAGCCGAGGTGATATCGCGTATCTCCACCGTACCATCGAGGTCCGCGAAGCCATTCAGGTTACTCTCGACCCAATGCCGGTCGCGGACGCCAAAGCCGGACCCGGTTATCAACCAGAAGCAGTTTTCCGAACGGCGAATGATCGTGACATCGGCTTCTATGCCGCCCCGGCGGTTGCAGAGCTGTGTGTAGGCCGCACAACCCGGCGGTTTGTCCACATTGGCCACGGCCAGATACTGCAGAAACCTGCAGGCCCCGTCGCCGCTGATTTCAAACTTTGTGAAGGACGACATGTCTGCCAGCACGACACCGTTGCGGGCCGCGCGATGTTCGCGCCCGACGGTGACATCCTGTTTCGGCCGGTCGAATCCGAGCACGTCGACCTGAGGAATGTCTCCGTAGGCAAACCAGTTGGCACGCTCCCAGCCGAACTTGGAGCCGAACACGGCACCCTGCTGTTTCAGAGTCTCATAAAGCGGGCTTCGACGTACGCCACGCGCGCTCGCCATCTCCGTGCCCGGCCAGTGGATGTCGTAATACTTGGCATAGCTTTCAACCGCGCGTTCGTGCAGGAATTTGCGGCCCGCGTGCAGGGCGCCAAAGCGGCGGATGTCGAAGGCCCACAGGTCAAGGCCGGGATCGCCGTCGACAATCCAGCTGGCCAACGCCTTGCCGGCCCCGCCCGACGCCGCGATTCCGGAGGTAAAGGCACATGCTGCGAAGAAATTGCTCAGACCCGGCACCGGTCCCATGACCGGTTCCCCGTCCGGAGAGATCGGAATCGGCCCGTTGACAATGGTGCGTACGCCCAAGGTGTTCAAGGCAGGCAGGCGCTGCAAGGCCGGTTCGAAAAACTCTCCCAGGCGGTCAAGATCGCTGTCAAACAGGAACCGTTCGTTCTCCCATGGAAAACCGTCCCTTGGGTCAACCTGACGGGTAGTCTTTTCCCAACCGCCGATGGCCAGCGCGCCCGGTTCGGGCTTGACGTAAAATCCGCCGTCAGGGTCGCGCAGGGCCGGCAGGTCGGCGGGCACCAGTTCGGACTTCTCCGTGACCAGATACTGATGCTCGACAACGCCTGCGGGAATCTCCACCCCGGCCATCCACCCAACCTGGCGCGCCCACAGGCCGGCTGCGTTCACGACCACCTCGACATCGATCGAACCATGATCGGTAACCACCTGGGTAAGCCGGTCGCCACTGCGTACCAGGTCCTTGACCATCACCTTTTCGAATACCCGTCCGACCTTCGCCTTGAAGCCTCTGGCATAGGCCTGGGTCAGGGAGTTGGGATCGATGTGTCCGTCGTCGGGGATAAAAGCAGCACCAACCAGATCCCCGGTTTCGATCAGCGGGTAAATCCCGCGGGCCTCCTCCGGTGTCAGCATGTTCATTTCAAACCCGACCGCCTGAGCCGCGGAATGGGACTTCAGAAGTTCCTTCCAGCGTTCCTCAGTGCCGGCGAGCCTGAGGCTGCCGACTTTTTTCCAACCGGGATCCTGGCCGGTTTCCTCGAGCAGCGAGTCAAACAGCCTGACGCTGTCATTCATCAGTCTCATCAGGTTTTGCTGTGATCTGAATTGCCCGACCAAACCGGCGGCGTGCCACGTGGCGCCTTCGGTGAGGCTGGCCTTTTCCAGCAACACCACATCCTTCTCACCCGACCGGGCAAGGTGAAAGGCGATCGAAGTGCCAATCACGCCACCGCCAATAACGACAATCCGAGCACTGGTCGGAAAAGGGGCCACCATGTTTCGTTCCTGCCAAATCTGAGAATTAGGGTTGCCGACTAGGCACGGCGGCGGCGGTTGACACGCCGTTCGCGCTTTTGGCCACTTGTGCCGTCCTCGAAATGCGTCCAGCCGGGGGGCAGAACCGAGTCGCCGGCCACGAGACCGGCGAATTCCGCACGGATCCGCGTATCGACGTCCAGATCCAGGGCTGCCGAGTTCGGCTCGGACAGAATGCTCAGGGCCTTGTTCAGAGCGCGCTGATGAATGGTCGACGCCCCCTCCTCGACCCATTGTTCGCGCAGTTTCCGATCTGCTAGCTCCGACATGAATGTCGTGCCATGCATGCGCTCAAGGGTGGCGGGGTTTCCTCCAAACATGCCGGCGGGTCCGGTATCCTTGATTTCCTGAAGCGACACGCTCTCTTTCGAGAAACCAAATCCCTGGCGCACACGTTTCAACATCAGAGCAATCTCGTTGTCGATGCCCAGTTGGCCGAAGTCAAACGACATCAGCGCGTCCTGAAGGCCTCCCATCACAATGAAATCGACACCCGACAGGGCGCCCATAAGAGGCGACATGCCTTTTTCGAATCCGGACTGGGCGTCGGCGACTTTGGAGTTTGTCAGGCCGAGATAACCGCCCGCAGGCACGTTATAGAACCGGGCCATCTGACACACGGCCGAATTCATCATACCGATTTCAATCGCCCCCGGGGCATAGGCGCCGTCGCGCATGTCAGCAAAAACAGGCAGAAAGTTGTAGATCTGTGCGGTACCGGCCCTGGACATTTGCGCCAGAGTAGCGGCGGCCAGCCATTCGGCATTCATGATGGTCAACATGCCCGGCAACGACAACGGTGTGCTCAACCCGCCCATGGGGGCGATTGTGCCGTAGGCCGTGATGCCGTTTTCGGCAAAATACATCAGGGTTTCAGTACTGTCGAAATCCATTGTCAGGGGCGAGACAATGGCGCAATAGCCAAAATTGATGAAGGGCCGTTCCCAGAAAGCTTCCTTCGAACCGGCAATGAGTTCACCGAGCCTGATAACCTGACGCCCCTCGTCGGTGGTGTAGACCGAGGTCCGGCACGGTTTCAAACAGTTTTTCAAGGCGGGATAGAAGCGCGACAGGCTGAACTGGTCTTTTGGCGCATCGTCAGCAAGTGTCGAAATCGAAAAGACATCGAAGCCTGGAAGCTCGTTCACTACATGCGCAATGCGGGCAATGTCGTCGGATCTGGACCGTCTGGTAATACCGGATACCGGGTCGACAATGTCGGGAGCAGAACTTGCCGTGGCAACGACAGGAAGCTTACGGGGGAACGTAACGTCGAGTGCAGGATCACGCCCGCGCAGGGTGATCGTCGGCGGCACCATAGCCCGATATTTCTCGACAACGGCAGACGGAATTCGGACCATCTCGGTTTCATGATCGACATCGGCGCCATGCTCCGCAAACCTGTTTCGGGCCTTTTCATTGCGAACCAGCAGGCCAACCTCTTGAAGGATTTCGAGCGAGGCTTCATGCACGTATGCGATTTCGTCGTCAGTCAGAAAGGAGAAAAATTTCATCGAACCAGTCGCCAGAACCTGTTTCACTGACATCAACCTTAGACAGAGCCGGGTCTTGTCTCAAACAATCATGTCTGTCATATTACATAAGTAAATCTTATGTGAAATGTTTCTATGAGACGGCCGAGACTGAACATTCTACGGACCTTCGAGGCGGCCGGCCGGTGCCTGAGTTTTTCGCAGGCAGCCGAGGAACTGAACATTTCGCAGGCCGCGGTAAGCCAGCAGATGCGCCAACTGGAAGCCTATCTGGACACCCCTCTGTTCATCAGACACCACCGCCGGATGTCATTGACGGGCACCGGCCAGGCGTACCTGGATGCGGTTCACGAGGCGCTGAACCGTCTCGATTCGGTTACCGATCAGCTGTTTCCCGACCGGCCCCACCAGATCGTCACGCTTCATTGCACGTCAAGCGTTGCCACGCTCTGGTTGGCACCGCAACTTGGCGCTTTCCAAAAAAGGCATCCAAACCTCGAATTGCGAATCAGGACTCTGGATTCGGATCACAGCGAACGCAGTTCACCGAAAGCCGACCTGGAGATCGTTATCTTGAATGAGAACAACGGCGATCCCAACGCACGCAAGCTCCTGACTTCGACAATCGTGCCGGTGTGTTCTCCCAAACTGATTGCCGACAAGATAAGACCGGACACGCCTGAAGATGTGCTCGCGTTCGAATTGATTCACGTTCTGGGCTACGACGATGACTGGCATCGGTGGTTTCGCAGGCATGGGCTTAAGGAAGTCGCCGTACAACGTGGTCTGACAGTGGATGGGTCACTGATCGCCATTGAGACCGCACTTCGCGGTGACGGGATCATGCTCGGCCGGCGACCGTTTATCGATCATCATCTGCGGACCGGCCAGCTGACGGAAGTTTTTGCTGGATCTCTGCACCTCAATGCCGACTACTACTTGTGTCAGCGTCCAAGACCGAGAAACCCGCGGGCGAGCGCAGTGGTCGCGAACTGGCTCGTCGATCTGGCCGCACAGACACTTGTAGCGGCCTAAGAACAGGAAAGTTCCCACATCGATGACAAACGCCAATCTTAACTCCGGGAACATCGTCGACTTCATTGCCGATATCTTCAAGCGGCGCGGCGCCGATTCCTATCTGGGTGAACAAGTGACCATGTCGGAGCATATGCTGCAGGCAGCGCTTTGTGCGGAAGAGGCCGGTGCCGACGACGAGACCATTGCCGCGGCTCTGCTGCATGATATCGGACACTACACCAACGAGTTTCCCGAAGATGCGCTGGCACAAGGTATAGACAATCACCACGACGCCGCAGGAGCGCGGGTCCTGCAACCGTTTTTTCCAGCCGAAGTAACGGAGCCAGTGCGCCTTCACGTGGCCACCAAACGTTATCTTTGTGCAGTGGATCCAACCTATTTCGACCGTCTGTCACCGGCCTCCGTCCACACCCTTAATCTTCAGGGCGGTCCCATGGACGAGGCGGAAGCGGCCGAGTTTGCCAGGAACCCCTATCTGGATCTGGCGGTCCGGGTCCGAAAGTGGGATGAGGAAGCCAAAATCGAGAACCATACAACCCCGCCGTTCGAACACTATGCCCCTATTCTGCAAAGGGTTGTGGACCGTCACGCCACACAATAGTCTGACCTTGGCAATAGGGTGAGCCGGTCGCTCATGCCTCATTACAAACATGCCTTGGGGACCATTCGGAATGGCAAACAATTCCACCTTTACTGCCATATTGCTCGTGGCGATGGCGGCCATCGCCATCGACTTCGTGTGGTTTGCCCCTGACAATGACAGCCGGGAGAATGCCATTGCCGCGTCCGACACGGGCACGACCGAGATCATGGCGTTTCCTTCAGGCTTCGATCCCAACGACACGCCGCTTGGGTGGTTTCACCGCACCTTCTGGTTCATCTCGGCCATGACGCTCACTCAGGAAACGAAGGAGAATGTGGACGGATTGCGGTGTGAAACCGAGGCCAGTGCGTCAATCTACGGGCGCTACACCGATATCGATCTCCAGGACCAACCGGTTCTCACCTGGTCCTGGCTGGTGGAGAAACCGATCTCCAGT
>JAJFHC010000152.1 GCA_021775835.1 Hyphomicrobiales bacterium
AGCGAAAGCGTCGATGCAAGAGCGATAAATCCATCGCAAGTAAGCCGAGCACGGGCAAGGCCCGCCCGAAACTCCAATATCGCCTGCGCTGTATAAATCACCTCCCGACATTGCACCGACTTTTGCAACACAATCTGCCAGCACCGGGCAATCGATCTTCCCGCCCTTGTCGGCTTCATCGTGCCGCATGTCGATCGTCGCTGCCGCCCGATAGTCCTCGCAACTTGCATGCACCATGGCGGGGTCGGCGAAACAGCGTTGATATTCCGCCATGGCTTCTTCCGTGAACGGAGAGGTTCCAGCACTTCCGCTGCCGATCTTCATTTGCAGGTAGAGGTGACGCGTTGCATCGGTACCAATCAACTCTTCGGGGAACGGCGCGGGGAGAGTCAGGAAAAACCAGTGCCAGTATGCGCGCGCAAAACTCTCCGTGGTTCCGCGGTACATTTCATAGGTCGGAGCAATATCCAGTACACAGAGTTTTTTCACCCGCCCGGCATGGTCGATGGCAAGCCGGTGTGCCACCCGGCCGCCCCGGTCATGTCCGGCCAGGTAAAAACGGTCATAACCGAGTGCTTCCATCACCTCCGCCATGTCCTGCGCCATGGCGCGTTTGGAGTAGGGCGTGTGCTTGGCATCTGTTTTCGGTTTCGAGGAATCGCCATAACCGCGCAAATCGGCGGCCACGACGGTAAACGTCTCACTCAAGATGGGCGCCACCTTGTGCCACATGACATGTGTCTGCGGGTATCCGTGCAGTGAAAGCAGAGGCGGGCCCGATCCCGCCATGCGCAGATTGATTTCTGCCCCCGAGGTTGTAATTCGTTTTTGAACAAACCCTTCAAACATGGCATTCCCTTGGATACAAAGCTGTTTCAAAGCCATATCATGATGGCGGCACACAAGGCGATTCCGCTGGGAGAGGCTGTGCCTCAACCACGTCACGGAGACCAGCGTCATGCCCCGGACTATCGCTTTCCTTCATACCGCCCAGTCGAACGCGGACCTGTTTGAACAAGCGGTTGAGGATTATCCGTTGGAACGCAGCCATCTTGTGCGCGATGATCTGCTGGCACGCGCCGTCGTTGCAGGCGGTTTGACCCCTGAGATCCGGGAGGAAACAAAAAATCTCCTGCGGGGACAGGTCAAACGCGCCGACACTGTTCTCGTCACGTGTTCGACACTCGGCCCTGCGGCAGACGATCTCGGCGATCCCTGCATAAGACGGGTTGACCGCGCGTTGGCCGAGGCAGCCGTTGCCGCCGGTAAACCGGTGAAGGCCCTGTGCACGGTGCGGTCGACACTAGACCCAACCGGCGATTTGTTTTCGGAGGTTGCCGCCAGTGCCGGCGTTCCGGTCGATGTTGAACTGATCGACGGTGCCTGGGCCCTTTTCGAGTGTGGCGATATGCAGGGCTACTTTTCAACGATTGCCCTGGCCGCCGACCTTGCGGCCGAAGGCGATGTCACCGTGGCCCTCGCTCAGGCCTCGATGGCGCCTGCCGCGGCGCTGTGCAGGACGGCGTCGCCCTTGACCAGCCTGACCGCCGCGATGACAGGTCTGTAATAGGCACCGTTGTTGCTATCAACTCATGACCGGGCGACTGCCATTCCGGCGCCGACGATCATACACATGCCAAGGACCGTCTGGAGATCGGGCACTTCTGAAAACAGCAGGAACCCGAACGCTGTCATGAAGATCAGGTAGTTGTAGTCGAATGTCGCGATGATGAAGGGTGGCGCCGACTGATAGGCGGCCGACACGACGAGGCTGTTGCCAACCATCAGCGCGGCCACCATCACGACATAACCCCACTCCAGGATTTCGAAAACCTGCCACGAGCCCAGCAGGAAAGGGGATACGGCGACGCTTTCCGGCGTCGGCGGCCAGATGAAAAGGAGAAGGCTGACCGCGGTACCCATGACCACGAGCGCAATGTTCACCGAGACACCGAGTGTGGCTGGCGGCGTAGTGCGGCATTTGCTCCGGGTTACAAGTGCCGAGAGCGCATAAAAGAACCCGCCCAGAACAGGGAGCGCCGTGAACCAGGTGAAGGCGTCAGTGCCTGGTCTCAGGATCAGCAAGACGCCGGCAAAGCCGAAGGCGATGGCACACCAGCCCCGCGAGCTTACTCGTTCGCCAATCAGAAGTGCCGACAATGCGGCAACGAACAAGGGAGAGGTGTAGAGGCCTGCGGCAAGTGTCGCCAGCGGCAGGACCGGCAGGGCGGCATAGGTGACACTGAACATCAGGACAAACAGGAGGGCGCGGACCATCGGCCACAGCCTGAAGGCCCGCGACCAGGTCGCAGCCCCGTCGCCCCACAGAAAGGCGATCGCCAGCAAGGCCGGGATCGCGAGCACCGATCGCAGCACGAAGTACTGCCAGATCGTTCCGCCGGCGCTGGCATATTTGAAGATGACGTCCGTCAGGGAGGTGAACAATGTCGACATCGACACAAGGGCAACGCCGAGTGCGATGCGATCCTGGTGGATTTCTTCTTTGATCGCGGCCATCACGAGTTCCCGATTTCAATGAATCGCCATCGTAGCGAAGGCCACATTGTTCAAATAGATATTGAACAGGCAATATAATGTTGCAATATTTCGAATAATGACACGAACACCGATCAACGGAATTGAAGTGTTTCTGGCCATTGTCCGGGAGGGATCGCTTCGTGCGGCCGCCCGGTCTCTCGGTGTCGGCGCACCGGCTGTCAGCCACCAGCTCAAGGTGCTCGAACGCAGGATCGGTGTCGATCTGCTGGTGCGAACCACCCGGTCTATCGAACTCACCGAAGCCGGGCGCACGTTGCTTGCTTCGGCTGAACCCGCGTTCAAGGAAATCATCGATGCCATCGAAGGGTCCCGCGCAATCGGCGGATCCACAACCGGCACCTTGCGATTGACCCTGCCCAGAGGCGCCTACATAACCGTCATCGCTCCGGTGCTCGCCGATTTTCATGCGCAATATCCGGATGTCTGCCTGGATCTGTCGATCAATGAGCAACTCGTCGATATTGTCCAAGAGGGCTATCACGCCGGAATGCGTCTCGGAGACCGGTTGACCCCGGGCATGGTCGCGGTCCGACTGACAGGGCCACTCACCCCGTGTTACTCAGGCTCTCCCGGCTATCTCGAAGAATTTGGGCGGCCAGAACATCCTCGTGATCTGCTGAGACACAGATGTATTCGCCACAAGTTTGTCACCGCTAAACGTGTCGGGGAGTGGCACTTCGTCGAGAACGGGCAAACGAAAACGGTAGATCCTCCCACGAAACTCATTTTTGATAATATGCAGTCTGTCATCCAGGCCGTACGTGACGGCCATGGGATCGGTTGGTCTCTGCGAACAGTCATTGCAGACGACCTAAAGTCCGGCGCTCTGGAAACGGTTCTCGATCCGTACGTGGCGAAACTGCCGCCGTTCTATCTCTATTATCCCGAACAGAACCGACGCCTTGAACTGCTGCGCCTGTTTATAGACTTTCTGGCCTCGAACCAACACAGATGCCTGGTGCCGCTGTAGGTCCGGATGTTCGAGAACGGAGGTCTTGGACCCTAATCCGTAATCGCCGCAAACGCCGACTTTCTGCCGTTTCCCCGCCGGGGTGGGGTGCCGGGTCAGGGCGATGGAAAATCGACATGCTTTTTCAGGAACGCCAACACCGCATCCTGTACCTCTACGAATTCAAGGAGCGCGTGTTTCTTTGCCAGGTCGCGTTGCCGGTAAACGATGGATTTGCTGCCATTCTGTTCCTTCATATGACGCCCGCAATGGCCCTTGCTCCACTCATTTTGAAACCATGGGTCGCCCTCGCTCACCAAGGACAAGACCGGCTCGCTTGCAGGCGCATTGATGCCGGCGTACTCGCTCCAACCGGCGGCGCACGTCCAGCCTTCAATCACCCGAGCGCGAACGGATTGTCTGTCGTTGCCTGGCTTGAACGTGGCTGCGGTGACACCACCCTGGCTGAATCCGACAAGGACGAGATTGCCGGCATCTACAAAGGGAAGGCTTTTGGCCTGTTCAATCGCGTAACCCGCATCAAGTTTACGCATCTGCAAGGTGGCGCGATACATCCCACCCCTGCGGGTCTTGGGGTCGCACGACATCGGATACCTCGTGCGCGCAAAACTCGCCGGCGCAATCACCAGGAAACCGTTGTTTGCCAGAAACTCCATGCGCCGGTGTGTTCCAGACCAGATGCCCGTGCAACCGTGAAGGTAGACGACTGTTGGAAACTTCTTGCGCCCGTCACCGTGTCTTGTCGTGAGTTCGGCAATGGTCGTTCTTTTGGATTGGCCGGCGCCTGTGGGAACCCGAACGACAGCGGACGTCCAGGTCCGCTTGATCTGTTCAGGGTCCCCGATGTCCGCCGGCTTCATGTCGTATTGTTTGGTGAATTGCTTGGTGTCGTTATGTAATCCCTCATCCTGCGCGAACACGACTTGAGACGGCATCGTGGTGAGCACCGCAAGCGTCACAAGCTGAAACAGTCCAGAGCGCAAGACAGCTCCTCTCGAAAGCCCGGCTTGTGTTGTTCGCTTGGCGAAGCTCATGTCAATCGCGAAATCCGGCCCTGATTATCAACAGGCCCTAGTACCAATCGCCCATTTTCACTTCTGAGGCGTTGCCGAGAAGTTTGGCAAACTCTTCCGGGTTCTGGGTGCCGCCATCCTTGCCGCGATAGTGATACGGATAGACGAACTTCGGCTTGAACTCCGCAACTGCGGACGCCGCAGCCTTGGCGTCCATCGTGAACGGAAGGTTCATGCAGACGAAAGCAAGGTTGATGTCTTTCAGGGCGCGCATTTCTGGGATGTCTTCGGTGTCGCCGGAGATGTAAACCCGGAAACCGTCGAAATTGAGCACATAGCCGTTGTCGCGGCCTTGCGGATGATATTTCTTGCGGTCCGCTGTCAGGTTGTAGGCTGGGATCGCTTCAACGCTTAGTGACTTGTAACTTGCTGAGCCGCCATTTTCCACCTGACCCGCTTTGGCCGTCAGGTCGGCGGGCAGCTTCCCCTTTACCGCCGGGTTGGCGATGATCTGTGTTTTCTCGCCAACCAATGCAGCCAGGGTGTCCGGCTTGTAATGGTCGCCGTGATGGTGGGTAATCAATACGAGATCAGGCTTCGGAAACTTGGAATAGGCTGAAGCATCTCCGACCGGATCTGAGTAAATTGTGCCAACCGGTGTTTCCATCACGAACGAGGCGTGGCTTACGGGATTGACGGTGATGGGGCCGGCACCTGTCTTGAAGGTGTGACTGGAATGTCCGTCGGCATGCACTGTGTAGGGAAGCAGTGTAATCGCGCCCAGGGCAGCGGCCCCGGTTCCCAAAAATTCGCGGCGGGTATGTTTCATGGGGCATTACTCCTCAAATTGCGGAAGGCTTTATCTGCCGGCGAATGATGTGATCTGACGGTGGCGATGTCAAATAAATGACCGTCGTGGAGATGGAAGCGAGTACTCAACAGTCGGCTAACAACGTCATTATATACGCAATTGTGACCGTTTCCGGGGGAACGCCCCCCCACAAACCTATTACCAGGGGGATCAACCGGAGACAGTTGTTTTTGCCAGTTTACGAACAATGTTGCATTGTCGGCGAAGCGCCCTGAACTCTGGAGAATGTTCCTTGTCCGAATTGTTTCCTCATCTGTCAGCACCGATCAAACTGGGTGCGATTGAAGTTCGCAACAGGATCATCTCCACGGGTCACATGACCTGCATGATCGCGGGCGGCGTTCCGAATGCAGCCTTCGCCGACTATCACGAGGCCCGGGCCCGGGGCGGGTGTGGTTTGATCATTACGGAGTCGGCCGCCGTTCACGCCACCTCCAATGCCTACAACATACAGTTGACCGACCCGGCAGCCATCGATGCCCTCGGTGTCACGGCACAAAAAATCAAACGGCACGGCTGCGCCATATTCGGTCAGCTAGGCCATGGCGGCCGAGAGACGCATTCGGGGACCGACGGCTCGATGCCCGCGGCCTACGGTCCTTCGGCCCTGGCCACCGAACGGTTTCATGTCATGCCGCGTGCCATGTCGAGGGACATGATCGCCGAGATTGTTTCCGCATTTGGCGAAGGCGCCAGGCGCTACGAGGAAGCCGGTTACGACGGCGTCGAAATCATGGTGAGCCATGGACTCCTGCTCGCCCAGTTTCTCAATCCCGACATCAATGTCCGCGACGATGACTACGGCGGTTCACGGGAAAACCGTCTGCGTTTCCTGCGCGAGGTTATCGCAAGCATTCGTGGAGCAGTCGAACGCCGGCTTGTTCTCGGCATACGCATTTCGGGCGATGAGCTGAACGCCAGGGGTCTCGAAACCGATGAGGTGCTCGGCATATGCAAGGACCTCGACACTGACGGCACTCTCGATTTCATGGACATCTGCGGCGGCACCATGACGGGCGTTGGCGGGTCCATCCATGTTGTGCCACCGATGAATTTTGATCCCGGATATCTGGGCCCGATTTCCAAACGCATCCGCGAGTCTGTTTCGGCCGCCGTGTTTGTTGCCGGGCGCATCAACGATCCGCGGGCCGCGGAAAACATGATCGAGGAAGGTTATGCCGACATGTGCGGCATGACCCGGGCGCAGATCTGCGATCCCGAAATGGCCGGCAAGGCGATGCGCGATGAGGCCGATGACATCCGGGCGTGTATCGGTTGCAATCAGGCTTGTATCGGTCACATGCAGGCTGGCTATCCGATTTCCTGCATCCAGCACCCTGAAACCGGAAGAGAAGCCGGGCTTGGTGTCCGCAGTCCGGCCGCCCAGCCCTTGAACGTTCTTGTGGCGGGCGGCGGTCCGGCCGGCATGAAGGCCGCGGCCGTTGCGGCGGAGCGCGGGCATTCCGTGACATTGTGCGAGGGCGGTGCCGGACTTGGCGGACAGGTCAACCTCGCCTGCAAGTTGCCGGGTCGTGATGAGTTCGGCGGGATCATCACGAATCTGTCCCACGAAATGAAACGTCATGGTGTTGAGGTGAGGTTGAACACGATCGTCACCCGTTCGACGATCGAGTCCGACGCACCGGATGTTCTTGTGATCGCAACCGGCGCGCGCGCCCATACGCCCGATGGCCTGCTATTGGACGACGCCCATGTGCTGCATGCGACCCAGGTTCTGGACGGGGCCAATGTTGGCACCCGTGTTGTGATTGCAGACTGGCGTTGCGATTGGGTGGGGCTTGGTCTCGCCGAAAAACTGGCGCGCAACGGCTGTTCGGTGCGCCTGGCCGTCAACGGCTACATGCCGGGCCAGAGCATTCAGCAGTACACCCGCGACCGCTGGATTGGAGACCTCCATAAACTCGGCGTTGAGATCACGCCCTTTGCCCGCCTTATCGGTGCCGACGACAGTACCGGATATTTTCAACACACGACCAGTGGTGAGCCGATCCTATTCGAAGACATGGATACGTTGATTACAGCAACAGGGTCACAATCGGATCTTACTCTCGAGTCGGAATTGCAGGGGTGGCCGGGGGAGACCTGGATCGCCGGGGACGCCGTCGCACCACGAACTTGCGAAGAGGCGGTTCTGGAAGGATTGAAGATTGGCTCCGCGATCGGTGGCGGCCCATTGGGCATGGCAGACAGGCCACTTTGTTTGCAGGAACGCACTGGGCCGTTCTGAACCAAAATTGATCAGTGTCCCGCGATGCCGGTCCGAATGTCCAAAGTTGGCGGTATTGACCGAGATCAAGATCCTCCAGGGCTTTGCGAGATAGTGTGCCTCCATCTTAATTGGATAGGAGAATAACAATGTTTCGGAAAATCGTGGTTGGTCTGGATGGTTCGAAAACCTCCGAAAACGCCCTGTCCATTGCCTGTGACTTGGCCCAGAAGTACGACTCGGAAATTCATCTCGTCCATACACCGCAACCGGAAACAGTTGCATTCGCGATGGGTGCGGTTGCGGGTTATCACGCCGTCACGACCATGCCATCCGCTGAAGAGGTCAAGGAGGCTGGTGAGAAAATTCTGAAGACCGGCGAAGATATAGCGAAAAACACTGGCAAGAAGGTCGCCCAGAAACATTTGATGCAAGGCGATCCTGCTGAACAAATCGTGTCCTGCGCTGAAGATTGCGGCGCTGATCTGATTGTAACGGGTCGTCGTGGGTTGGGGAGAATTGGCAGCCTTGTTCAGGGAAGCACATCCCTAAACATTGGCCATTTGGCAAAGTGTGCTTGCCTGTCGGTCGTTTAGACGCCGGGCACGCACGTCAACGGATCTTGGCGAGTTCCCCGGCGATTTCGGCTGCAAGGGCTGCGTTGTTCAGGATCAGCGCAATGTTTGCTTCCAGAGAGCGCCCCTCGGTAAGGGCGAGCACGCGGTCCAGGAGATAGGGGGTCACCTCCTTGCCGGATATCTCCGCGGCACCTGCATCCTGAATCGCGGTCTCGATTATTGGGTTGAGCACCTGCACGGGAATCTCTGCCGACTCGGGGATTGGATTGGCGACAAGCTGGCCGCCTGCCAATGCCATGGCGCCACGCAATCGGTGTGCCCGGGCAATCTGACCCGGCTCGTCAAAGCGAATGGGTGCGTTCCGACCGCTCTCGCGCGACCAGAATGCGGGAAACTGATCCGTTTGAAAGCCGATCACCGGCACGCCAAGAGTCTCGAGCACTTCCAGGGTTTTCGGGATGTCGAGAATGGCCTTCGCCCCTGCCGCGACCACCGTGACCGGTGTGCGGGCAAGCTCCTGCAGATCGGCGGAGACATCGAACGAGAGTTCGGCACCTCGGTGAACCCCGCCGATCCCACCGGTGGCGAAAGTTTCGATACCGGCCAGGTGCGCCGAGATCATTGTCGCCGCAACGGTAGTCGAGCCCGTCGCCCCGTCCACCAGGGCAGCGGCAATGTCAGCACGCGAGAGTTTGCGGACGCCTTTCGCAACGGCAAGATTGCCAAGTGTCTTCTCGTCCAGGCCAATCCGGAGCACACCGTCGATCACGGCAATCGTCGCCGGTACGGCACCTTTGTCCCGCACGACCGCTTCAACAGCCACGGCGGTTTCAAGGTTTCGCGGATAGGGGAGACCGTGAGTGATGATTGTCGATTCCAGTGCCACAACCGGTGTGCCGCGCGACAGCGCATCCTTGACCTGTTGCGAAATCATCAGCGGTATATCCATGGTCATGTTGGCCTTTTCATATGATTGGCTGCACAGAGCAATGAACGATCCAGAGCCGCTTGCAAATCGGAATGCCGGTCAGGCGAGGCGAGGTACCCGGCCAGGAATGCATCGCCGGCCCCTGTTGCAGACGCGCCCGACTGCAGGTGGGGAGGTGTAGAGACCACGGTGCCATCTGACGTGGCCAAAGCGGCAGCGTTTGCCCCATTGGTGACCAGGGCCGTATGGGCACCGCGTCTATGCAGGGCCATGGCAGCATCCCGTGCGCTGTCGTGTGTCGCCTCGGTCAACACGTTTGCCTCTGAGATATTCGCGATGATCATCCGGCGGCCAGGCCCGGACAGAAGTCCGGCCAGTCGTACTGCCTTGGCCGGGCTGACCGGATTGGCGACAACCTCGACGTCAAGCTGGTGGGCCGTTTCGGCAATACGACCGATTGCCGCCATTGGCAGATTGGCCTCCAGGAAGATCACCGAAGCACTCTTCGCTGCAACTTCTGCGTGACGCAGGACGTCTTCTGCGTGAAGCTCGAGCAAAGCAGAATCTGCGACCGCTGCCACCAGATTTCCAGCGCTGTCTTCGATCGCCACATAGGCTTCGGTTGCCACACCGGAGACCTGCAAAACATGTCGGCAATCGATGCCGCAGGTCATTGCACGGCGGAGCAGGGCGTCCCCACTATCATCCTGACCTACCGCCGAACACAGGCTGACCGTGCAACCAAGCCCCGCCAGTCCAGTCGCCACATTCAGGGCAACACCTCCCGGACGACGTTCGATCCGACCCGGAACGTCATCGCCCGGTTGCACAGCGGTGTCCGCGCGGCCGATCACATCCCAGTGGGCCGCACCTATGCAGAGGATATGAGAAGGCGTACTGCTCATCATCAGTCGCCCGCAAGGAACCGTGTCATCTCCCACTTGCCATCTCGTATTGTGAAATGGGCGCGATAGTCGACGGCGCTGCGCAGATAGTCTTCATGGACAAATCCGGTCTTGCCCGACACCATCCGGACTTTCGAGAAAGGAGTACCGTCACCGCCTTCCACAACCGTGACGATGTCGTGGGCAAGACGTGCCAATACAAGGCTTTCAAGGTTTGGGCGTTCTCGCAGGGCCACGGACCGGCCGATCACGAACCTTGTGGCAAAGACGTCTTCATCGGGTTTGAGCGGCACGGTCCAGGTGTAGGGCGCGCTGAATTCTGTCTTGCTGGTAAAACGCCCGCCAAGTTTCAGGACCTTTTCCAGGTTGTTCCAGTAGGCCTCCCGCTCCTTGGCCGCCAGGTGCTTGTATTCTTCCGAAAATGCGTCCTCCGAAAGCGTCAGGAATTTGCGGAAGTCCTTGCGGCCACTGTGCCCGCCGAAACTCAAATGAATGTCGGTTGACGCCTGCGAGACGACAAAGTCCACATCGCGCCGGGCAACGGCTTCCAGCAACCGTGTCCGAAAGTGTTTGAATGTCGGATCTTGCGCTGCCTGATCGACGGGCAGGGCTTTGCGTTGTTTGTCCGCCGATGCCGGGACCGAGAAAGCCAACACACTGAACACGGCAACAACAATGTTGCTGAGAATGAGAGCGGTCAATTTGGGACGTCCCACAGCCATCTCCCCAACTGGTCCTATTGATTTAACTCGGTAACGGGTCGCACAGTTCAACGACCGCGGCAAGACTGGGCTGTGCCGGGGAGGTGGCTTTGTGGATCTTCGGTTCAACTGATAACGAATTTGCCACCAGCGTGTCGCCAATATCAAGACGATGTTCTCGGGCACCATGATCGAATGTAACCGGGGCTCCCCGAAGAAGAGTGATCGTTGCCGTACGGCATCGATTGCTGAAGCGGGGGAGGTGCCGGGTAACGTCGACAACGTTCACCCTAGCGGAAACCTTCTGCCGGTCGAAAATCACATTGAAGTTGGCAATCGGGCCATCGGTCAACCGCCCGTGGACCGGCCAGTCGCCGCTGTAGGAGGCCGGTGTGAACAGGGTTTCCAGGCTGATAGTACCGTTCGCGCCGGCATCAAGCACGAGGCCGTTGCCGGCGATCATCATGCTGATGCGATCAAATCGGGGAAACAGGGAGAACGGACCATCACGCGCCACATCGGCAATGCTGATGCGCCACTGGTAGACCCGTCCCGCCTCGCCATCAGGTTCGGCCACAATTTCCGTCGTTGTACCGCCACCGTTTTTCCAGGCCATCGTACGACAGTCGTCAGCCCTCACGATGCGCCAGGGTTGTTGGTCCACGGTATCGGCCAACTGTCACGGTCGGCAGGTCAGATTACTCTGCCGCCTGCTGCAGCTCCCGCTCGACCTGATCGACGTCGCGCACGGCACCTTCCGAGGCGGACGTGGCGAATGCCGCATAGGCGCGCAGAGCCGGCGTAACGTGGCGGGTGCGCACTTCAACAGGCTTCCAGGCACCAGGGCCCTTGGCGTCCATCGCGATCCGGCGGTTCTGCAGGACGGCGTCATCGACGGCCAGATGAACCCGGCGGTTCGGGATATCGAACTCGATGATGTCGCCGTCTTCGACCAGGCCGATGGCGCCGCCGCGAGCGGCTTCAGGCGAGACATGGCCGACACTCAAACCGGACGAGCCTCCGGAGAACCGCCCGTCGGTGAGCAGGGCGCACTCCGTTCCCAGCCCCATGCTCTTGATGTAGCTGGTTGGGTAAAGCATTTCCTGCATGCCCGGACCGCCCTTAGGGCCTTCATAGCGCACGACGACCACGTCGCCGGCCTTGACGTTTTTCTTGAGAATTGCCTGAACCGATGAGTCCTGGGACTCGAACACTCTGGCCGTCCCCTTGAAGACCAGGCACTCTTCCGGCACGCCGGCTGTTTTCACGATGCAGCCATCGGTTGCGATGTTGCCGTAGAGAACCGCCAGTCCACCGTCCTGGCTGTAGGCATGCTCGCCACTGCGGATGCAACCGCCCTCGCGGTCGCGGTCAAGGCTGTCCCAGATCCGTTCCTGGCTGAAGGCTTCGGTCGTGCGGACGCCGCCGGGAGCTGCACCAAAGAATTTTTCAACTTCAGGCGACGGGTTGCGCATGATGTCCCAGGTCTCGATCGCCTCGCCGATGGTCGGGGAGTGCACGGTCGGCCGGTCCCGGTGGATCAGGCCAAGCCGGTCGAGTTCGCCAAGGATGCTGAAGATCCCGCCGGCCCGGTGGACGTCTTCCATGTGATAGAGCGATGTCGACGGCGACAGCTTCGACAGGTGCGGCACCCGGCGGCTCATCCGGTCTATGTCCGACATGGTGAAGTCAATCTCACCTTCGCGTGCCATGGCCAGCAGGTGCAGCACCGTGTTGGTCGAGCCGCCCATGGCGATATCCAGTGCCATGGCGTTTTCAAAGCTCTTGAAGTTTGCAATTTCGCGGGGCAAGGCGGTGATGTCACCGTCCTCATAGTATCGACGTGTCAGCGAAACGATGGTGCGCCCGGCTTCGAGGAACAGGTCCTTGCGGTAAGCATGGGTCGCCAGCATCGAACCGTTGCCAGGCAGGGCAAGCCCCAGCACCTCCGCCAGACAGTTCATGGAATTGGCTGTGAACATGCCTGAACACGATCCGCAGGTCGGGCATGCGGAGCGCTCGTAGGCGGCTGCATCCTTGTCGGAGGTCGCCGGGTTGGCCGCCTGGACCATCGCGTCGATCAGGTCGACCTTCTTCTCCTTGCCGTCCTCAAGGATGACCTTGCCGGCTTCCATCGGGCCACCGGAGACGAAGATTGCCGGGATGTTGAGGCGCATGGCGGCCATCAGCATGCCGGGCGTGATCTTGTCGCAGTTGGAAATGCAGATCATGGCGTCCGCGCAGTGGGCGTTGCACATGTATTCGACCGAGTCGGCGATGAGTTCGCGCGACGGCAGGGAATAGAGCATGCCGTCGTGACCCATGGCGATACCGTCATCGACCGCAATGGTGTTGAATTCCTTGGCGACACCGCCGGCAGCCTCAATCTCGCGGGCAACCATCTGGCCCATGTCCTTCAAGTGCACGTGCCCCGGTACAAACTGGGTGAACGAGTTTGACACGGCAATGATCGGTTTGCCGAAATCGCCGTCCTTCATGCCGGTTGCGCGCCAGAGGCCGCGGGCGCCGGCCATGTTCCGTCCGTGTGTGGTGGTGCGTGAGCGATATTCAGGCATGGATCGATCCTGTCTTGAAGTGTATGTCGGTCAATAAGCTGCAGTAATAGCGCTTTCCGGGCCGTCAAGAAACAGAAAATGCCTGGAGTGGCGTGAATCGAAAAAGCGACCAACAACGTGCTTGCCGCTTCCCGGATAAGTGCAGGGCGATCCCGGGTGCTTATGAAACATCCTGTTTACCAGTTCATCTTTATGCGGATTGAACAACGTCAATCGGATTTCCATATGGGGCATCACACGTTCGTGAACAGAGAGGAAATCCGGCATGACGTTGTTCAAATCAGCAAAACAGTCGACACATTCACACTGGAGCACAAAGGCGGCACTGGTCGCATCCGCCCTATTAGGCACGGCGGTGCTCCCGGCGTCAGCGGCGCCCACGTCGATGTTTATCCTGGATGTCTCCGGCTCCATGTGGGGCAGGATTGAAGCCGACCAGACCAAGATCGAGGTCGCCCGCGATGTCATGGGCGGGTTGCTGACGAGCCTGCCGTCAGGTGTTTCGGCCGGTTTGATCGCCTATGGTCACCGGCGCAAGGGCGACTGCAGCGACATTGAGGTCATCCGCACCCCGCAGGCTGGCGCTGGCAGCGAGATTGCCGGCCAACTGAGCAGGCTGGTGCCACGCGGCAAGACGCCCATTGCCGACGCCCTCCAGATGGCTGGCGAAAGCCTGACCGGTGTCGAGGACAAAACGACGGTCGTCCTTGTCAGCGACGGGATTGAGACCTGTCAAGGCGACCCTTGTGCCGTCGCGGAAGCTCTGGCCAAGTCCCATTCCAACCTCGCGGTCCATGTGGTCGGTTATGGCGTCGATGCCAAGGCACGCGAGCAGTTGCAGTGTGTGGCCGAGAAGGGCGGGGGACAGTACTTTCCCGCAAACGACGTCGAAGGCCTGACCACCGCTCTCAACACGGTCGCCGAAAGCATTATCAAGGAGGAGCCTGTACCTGAACCCGTCAAGGTCAACCAGCCGGAGGTCAAGCAGGCGTCGACCACGACCACAAAACTCACCATCGCGGGGCCTGGCACGATCAAGCTGAAGCTGGCGCCCTGGGCCAAGATGCCGAAATACTGGAAACTGGTCGATCCTGAAACAGGCGAGCAGATTACGAAAACCAGCAAGGACAGCCTCAAGGTCAAGGCCGGCACCTACCAGATCGTCTGGCGCCAGGTCGAACACGGGGCCCGTGAAACCGAATTGTCCGAGGTCATCACGGTGGAATCCAAGAAGACCACCACTGTGCCGATTACCACCGGCCTCCGCCTGGTGGCACCGGAGGGTATGAAGCGGCCCTACTACGTTCAGCTTCTGGCCGACGAGGGCGATCTCGAAACGTGGCACAGCAAGCGCCAGCCCGTTGCTTCGTTCAGCATCTGGGATCCAGTACCGGTTCCGGTCGGCAAATACACCCTGGTGTTTCGCCAGTCCGAACACGGTCACGGCGAAGTCTCTCTGGGCCAAGTGGAAATCAAGGCCGGCCAGCTCACCGATGTGATCCTCGACCAGGGCGTCAATCTTGACTGGCCCGCAGAATGGAAGACCAAGGGCAAGGACCGGGTCTACTACATGAACATCACCGACCAGGCCGGCCGCGCCATGAAAGTGTCAAACCGCGGCCCAATCGTCCTGGCGCCCGGGCAGTACAAGCTCGGTCTGCGGATCACCGAACACGGCCACAGCGAAGCGGACTGGGGCATGATCACGGTGCCCGAGAAAGGTTTTGCAGACCCGAAGATCACGTCCGGCATCACCTTCGTGACGGAGGAAAAGGCCAAGCATACGATCTATGCGGTCAACCTTGATACCAAGAAGGAAGCGAACATGAGCAACCGCTGGGGACCGCTCGCCCTGGCACCCGGCCGCTACCGGATCGACTTCAAGCCCGACCGTGCCGACCGCTATACAATCGTCGACGAGGTCGAGATCAAGGCAGGCCAGATGATCGAAGCCGAGATGTAAGACGAAGACAACTGTCCGAGTGACAACACGGGACTGGTGCGGACATGCCAGTCCCGTTTATCGATACCTTGTATTCTTCCGTCTTCGCATAGATGCTGCTGTGCACGTCCATTGAAACGATGTTGGAACGCAATTGCCAATTTTAGAAGATGAAAAGGGTTTCCTCTATTGGGAGGATGCGTGGGGTGCCCCGTCGCTCGGGTTGAATTCCGAGTGTCTGCAAACCTGTATTGACGAAGTTTTGTCGCGAGACCTTGAAGGTGTTTTTGGACACCATCCGGTGTTCCAGGAACCAGACTTGAAGTGCCTGTCACAGCTCAGCCACATCTCTTGCCTGCAACTTTGGGACATTACGTTGAGTGATGTTTCGGCGTTGTATGAACTGAAGAGTTTGAAATTCCTGCGGCTCTCGGGCAAACGGCCATCCATTGATCTTACACGGCTGAAAAGCGTTCAGAATCTTGTGCTTGAGCATCATCGCAGAGATATAGGTCTAAGCGAATTGCACGACCTCAAAATGATAAATTTGTGGCGCTACAAGGCATCTTCTCCCGAAGCATACGAACTGGAACTTCCGCCGGGTCTGGAGGAAATGGGGCTGTTCTGGAGTAATGTAGAGTCCCTTGACGGACTTGGCAGATGCCCAAATGTGAAAAAACTTGAGATAGCAAGATGCAGAAATTTGACGTCGCTTGGAAAACTGGCCGAGACCTTTCCAAATTTGGAACACCTGGTGGTCGACGCGTGCGGGCGCTTGACGGCAAAGGAAGCGCGTCGTGCGCTATCGGGTCACGAAAGTATCCGCCATGCGTTTGCCGGAGAGCAATTGATAGTTTCCACAAAAGTATAAAGAGCCGAACGTAGAGGACCGCACTGGAGCAACAAAGTCAGTAAACCCGGCGAGGGAGGTCGTTCCGCGAGCGACGAGCGACCTTAGGGCAGCTTTGTTGCCAGCAGGTGTGGCGTCGTGTCGGTGATCAAGGCATCCACGTCGAGATCGGGTGCAACCTTGGCATAGTCCTCGTCAATGAGCAGTGAGGCGGCGCCATGGACGAAGGTCCACAGGCGGATCGCGATGGCCCGTGGATCGCCGGAGACATTGTTGCGTTCGCAATAGATCGCCACCTGTTCGATGACGTTGCTGAAACACTTCCGACCGTCTTCCTCGACGCTGGCCGCCTTCTTCACGATCGGGTGTTGCCCGAACATGAGCCTGAAGAGATGCTGCTCGTCGACCGCAAAATGCACATAGGCGTGGCCCATGGCGATGATGCCCTTGAGCGTTCCGACACCGTTCTTTTCCACCGCTTCTATCGAGCGGCGCCCCATTTCATCGAACGCCAGGGCAACGACCATCTCAAGCACTTCATCGCGGTCGCGAAAGTGCTTGTAGGGTGCCGCTGTCGAGACCCCGGCACACCGGCAGACGTCGGCCAGGGAAAACTTGTCCGCGCCGTTTTCTGACAACAGGTCGTACGAAGCCTGCACCATGACCTCTTTCAGGTCACCGTGGTGGTAGGCGGATTTCGCCTTGACCGCTGTCGATGTGTTTTTTGTGCTCATGAGTGCTCTCTGGCGTGACTATAACAAAAACAAGTTAGATGTACTAACTTTTTGGTTGAAAGTTAGCTCAACTAACATATGTTAGTGCGAGTAACTTTCAATATCTCATTCCGGGGAACCCCGATCATGACCGCCGAGACAGACCAGAGCCCGATGCATGCTCCTGAAACCGAAACAGGCGACCGGGTAACCGTTGGACGCCGGATTGCACGGGCTGCTGTTGCCGGAATTGTGTCGCTCGGCTTCGTCGGACTGACCGCCGGGGGCATTGCCGCCCTGCAATACCGTGCATCTCATGATGAGCCCGCACTGACCCATCCGCCGGTTACGGTGTCCACAGGCAAGGTTGTGGTTCAGAACAGCTACAAGACCAACACAAGCTACGTCGGCAGGCTCGAACCGGCGCGGCGGACGGATCTGGCATTCGAGAGGTCAGGACTTGTAACCAAGGTAATGCTGGACGAGGGCGGACAGGTCAGGAAGGGCGAAGTGATCGCCCGTCAGGATACCAGTCGCCTTGAAGCGACCCGACGACAGTTGGAAGCCCGCAAGCGGGAGTTGGTTGCAGAACGCAAACTCGCCCGGTTGACTCTGACACGACAAAAGGACTTGCGCAAAAAAGGCTGGACACCACAACAGCGTGAGGACGAGGCCACAACCGGTGTCAATCGTGTAACAGCCGCTATCGATCAGGTCTCCGCCCAGATCGATCTGATCGACATCGATCTGAACAAGTCGATCCTGCGGGCGCCCAATGACGGGGTCATTGGCACGCGTGCCATCGACGAAGGCGCTGTTGTCACAAGCGGTACAATGGTCGCCTCCCTGTTGGAAGTGGCCCGGCCCCAGGCCCGTGTGGGATTGCCGCCCCACGTCGCGGCATCGCTGTCACCGGAACGCTCATATGTCATTGAAACAGATGCGGGCTCTTTTCCTGCCCGTCTTGCCTCGCGCCGTCCCGACCTGCAGACCGGAACCCGTACGGTGACGGTTCTGTTTGACGTTGAAGGCGTCGACGCCTTGCCTTTCAGCGAGATTGTGACGCTGGTGGTTGAAAACAGTGTCGACGAGCGCGGTGCGTGGCTGCCGATGACAGCGCTCAAGGAAGACCGCAAAGGTCTGTGGTCGGTCATGGTCGTCAGCAGCAGCACCCGCCAACCTGAAATCCAGAGCGAACTGGTCGAGGTTCTGCATGCCAGGGGCGAGCGTGTCTTTGTCCGCGGGACCCTGAGCAACGGCGCACGTGTTGTGCTGAACGGAACCCACCGCGTCGTCAAGGGCCAGCGCATCGCTCTCAAGGGAGAATAGAACCATGGCGACGCTGTTTTACCGGAACAAGCGGGTTTTCGTGCTGGCGATCCTGATGATGGTGGCGAGCGGTATTTCCGCACTCCTGACCATTGGCCGCCAGGAAGACCCGACCATCACCAATGTGTTCGCAACTGTCGTCACACCCTATCCGGGTGCTGATCCGGCACGCGTGGAAGCCCTGGTTACCGAAAAGATCGAGACCGAACTGAAGGAAATCTCCGAAATAGATGAGATAACGTCCGTGTCGCGTCTGGGGATCTCGGTCGTTCAGATCAAGCTCTCCCAGTTTATCTCCGATCAGGAGATCGAGCAGAGCTGGTCGGAGATCCGGGATGCGCTGTCCGATGCCGCCCGCAACTTTCCAACGGGCGTTCCCCAGCCCGAATTCGATAATGATCGGGTAGGCGCCTTTACCGCGATCTATGCGTTACAAGCCATACCCGGCAAGACGGTCAGCCCGGGCCTTGCGAAGCGTCTGGCCGAGTCGCTGCAGGACAGCCTGCGCGGGGTCGCCGGAACCAGGCTCGTGGAGATCTACGGGGCGGGCGACGAAGAAATTACCGTGTCCGTCCACCGCGACAGGCTGGCGTCCCTGGGACTCAGTGCAAAGGCGGTCTCGAATTCGATAGCACAAGCCGACGCCAAGGTCCGCGCCGGCCAGGTTCGGGGTGCGGGCCTGGACCTGCTGGTCGAGGTTGCGGGCGAGTTAAAGGAGCTTGACCGCATCAGGTCGATCCCGATTGTCAATGGCACGGCCGGGCAAATGGTTCGGGTCGGTGACGTGGCGACGGTGAGCCGTGGCATACGTCAGCCGGCGACCAGCCTGGCGCGTGTCGACCGACGGCCGGCCATCCTGATTGCCGCACGCATGGAAGACGACTTGCAGGTCGGTGCCTGGTCTGCACGCACGAAAGTCACCGCAGACGGCTTCGCTGCGTCGTTGCCGGCCGGCATGGAACTGACGCAGCTCTTCGACCAGGCCACCTACACGAAGGACCGTCTTGTGGGCGTCCTGAAGAACATGGCAGCGGGTGTTGCCATTGTCATCACGGTTCTCCTGATCACGCTTGGATGGCGGGCGGCCGTGGTCGTGGCGCTGATCATACCGCTGGCCAGTATCGTCTCGATTGCCGGGCTGCAGGCTATGGGAATCCCTATTCATCAAATGTCGATCACTGGCTTGATCGTGGCCCTGGGGCTGTTGGTCGACGGCGCCATCGTCATGACAGACGACATTCGCAAACGCCTGGCCATAGGAACCGCCCGGTTGGACGCTGTCGATCAGGCCGTCAGAAGGCTCACCGTTCCGCTGATCGCATCGACGATCACAACGGTGCTGGCGTTCATGCCCATGGCGCTCCTGCCGGGACCTGCTGGCGATTTCGTCGGCGCCATCGCCATCGCGGTCATCATCATGCTTGGCGTTTCCTTGGTGCTCGCCGTCACGATAACGCCGGCGCTGGCAGGGTGGCTGTTGTCTGAAACCGCCGGAAGTTTGGAAACAGTGGACAGTTCGGGAGGCAGACCGCTCGGCAGGTGGATACGAGATTGGATCGGCGGTACATTCGGAACAACCCTGCGTCTGGCCGTGCGTCATCCAGCCGTTGCCATCGTCGGTGCCCTGATGTTGCCGGCAATCGGATTCGGATCGTTTGCCACCCTGAAACCCCAGTTCTTCCCCGGCGTCGACCGCAACCAGTTTTATGTTCAGGTGAAACTGGCCGATGGCTCGGCCATTACGCAAACGCAAGAGATCGCTGAACGGGTCGGAAACATTCTTCGCAATCAGGACGGTGTAACCGCTGTGTCCTGGGTGATCGGCGAAAACGCTCCCGCATTTTACTACAACATGATTGCCAATCAGGACGGGGTGCCAAGTTTCGCGGAAGCACTCGTGACCACCCGTTCTGCCCGGGCGACGGAAGCGATCCTCGATCCTCTCCAGCGCACGCTCGACAGGGCCGTTCCCGAAGCGCGCGTCACAGTTCGTGGACTGGTACAGGGGCCGCCGGTCGCCGCGCCGGTCGAGATCCGTATTGTCGGAGACAACCTGGGCACCCTTCGAAACTTGGGCGAAAACATTCAACACCTGATGCAGCGTGTTCCCGGTATCACCGTCACCCAAACAGACCTCAACGCAGGCCCGCCGAAACTGTCGGTTGAACTGCGCGAGGAAAAAGTGAATTTGACCGGCCTGGATCTGGGGCGCGTCGCCGGCCAACTCGAGGCTCAGCTTGAGGGTGCCACCGGCGGTTCCGTCATTGAAGCCAGCGAAGAGTTGCCCGTGCGCGTCAGGGGCGCGGGCGCATTGCGGTCATCCGTCGATGCTGTCGCCGGGTTGAACCTCACCACGCCCCAGGGACAGGCCTCGGCACTGAGCGGCGCTTATCCCGGTTTGCCCATCACCGCCCTGGGAGATCTGAAGATCGTTCCTGCCCAGACACCGGTCTATCGACGAAACGGACTGCGCGTGAACACGGTCAAGGCCTTCGTCGAGCGGGATATCCTGCCCGAACAGGCCCTCAAGCTCGTGCAAAAGGAAATCATCGACAGCGGCCTCGTCCTGCCCCCCGGTTACCGCTTGGAGCTTGGCGGCGACTCCGATGCCCGCGATGAAACCCTGCGGAACCTGCTCGCGCCCATCGGCCTGATTATCGCTCTGACGATCACGGCCATCGTGCTCACATTCGGCTCCTA
>JAJFHC010000153.1 GCA_021775835.1 Hyphomicrobiales bacterium
TGGCCTACCACCGTGTCGCTGAAAGTGGGCGGAACATACTCACGCCCCCCCAGTCCGTCAACCCCTTATTCATGCGAATGGAGTCAATAAATGCTGCAGTTTCAAACGATTTGAGCGGAACGGGACTGCACTGCACCATTCTTGGACCGAATGTCGTCTCAAAAACGCAATATCCATGCCGACGACAGTAACGACTTTGTCCCTTTCGAACCTCTTGGGAACGCGTTCAGCCGATTCTCTGGCAGACGCGCGAATCGTTGGTAGATCGTTACCCCACCACCGACTCATCCAAATATTCCCCAGAAACAAAGAAGGCCACCATGCCGGAGGCATAGTGGCCCATAATAACAGTCCCGCAGATCTGCTATTATTTGTTTGAAGTCGCTGGGTCTTTCAGAAAGCCCCCTCAACTCTTTGGTTTAGGTGCCCTGTAGGTTTCGTGGCATCCCTTACAACCGCCGCCAGCGCCGCCAAGACCGCCTTTAAGAGCGTCAAGACCATTTCCAGCGACCTTCGCCAGAGCCTCAGCACCGGCAACCATTGCCTTGCTCTTTTCGGTAATCGCTGGATAGGTCGACCAGATTTCAGGTTTTGCACGGGTCTTCAGATCAGCATTGGAGCTATCAGAACCTTTCGGCCACATGTCTGTGTTTGACATGTTTGCCGCGGCAGCAAGGTCTGCTGCAAATGCTTTGGCCTTTTCCGCATCATATTCAGCTTCGCCCTTAACCATGGCTGCCAATGATCCGAGATTGAAACTGTAAAGCTGCATAATGGCTTGCCGTGCCTTGATGGCCTTTTCCACCGACTGGGCCTGACTGAATTGCGTCGAAAGCATGAATGTCATGACAAATGACATAACCACCAAAATGAATTTCATGGGTCGGTTCCTTCTTTGTAAATCTTGTATCTAGGGCACAGATTAAGATACTCTATGCAGTATTGACCATTAACTGCCTAAATTGACACGTTGAGTATGCACCGATGCACAAGCTGAATTGGAACGACCTGCAATACATTCTGGCAGTCGCCAACCACGGTTCTCTGGCGGCAGCTGCAAGGAGTCTGGGGGTCAACCATTCCACGGTATTGCGCCGGGTCAACGCATTTGAAGAGCTCCACGCGGTGCGCTTGTTCGAGCGTCACCGCAGTGGCTATTCGCTCACACCAGAGGGCATGCAACTGCTCAGCGCGGCAAGGTCGGTCGAAGACGTTGTCACTGTTCTTGAACGCAGAATCGACGGCAAGGAACTCAAACTCGAAGGCCGGGTACGGCTCACCACAACGGACTCACTGCTCTATTCTGTCATCGGCTCGCACATCGCAGCCTTTCATGCGCTCTACCCCGCGATAACGATCGAAGTCAGCGTCACCAACAATGTGCTCAACCTGACCAAGCGTGACGCAGATGTCGCCATCCGCCCGGTCAAGGACAAACCGGACCCATTGGTTGGAAAGAAAGTTGGAGAAATCAACTTCGGCCTCTATGCCTCACCGAATTACTGGGACAAAAACCACGATATCCCAATGGCGGATCAGGACTGGGTTGGTCCAGACGATGTGATGGCCAACACCACGCCTGGCCGTTGGATGCGAGAGACGATGCCGAACGCCCATCTGACATTCACAGCTGACACTTTTGTCGCCCTGGGAAATGCTGCTGAACTGGGGCTTGGCGTCGCCATGCTACCCTGCTGCTTTGGAGACAAGTCCAGTAACCTGATTCGGGTCGGTCGAGAGATCCTGCAGTGCAGCAACAGTATCTGGATACTGACGCACAAGGACCTCCTGAAATCGGCCCGTATACGAACGTTCATGGAGTACATGACAGAGGCTATGGAAAGCGAACGATCTGCTTTCCTGGGCCTTAACACGGTCACGAACCTTTTGTCCGCAACTGGCAGCGGCTAATACCAAAGAAAAGGCCGCCCCGAGTTCATCGGAGCGGCCAGAGCTTGTAACCTCAATGGCTTGGTGTTCAGGCGCTTGCTTCTGCGCCGTCTCCTCCACCGTCCACCACGGCAATCGCTTCTTCAAGATCGGCCGCATCGATCTCACCAGACTTGATGCGCTCGTCGAGGATGAGCTGATCGCGTTTCTCTGCAACTTCCTTGAGACCCGTGAGCATGCCGCCGGTGCCTGCCGGGATCAACCGGCCGACAATGACGTTTTCCTTCAAGCCTTCCAGGGAATCCGCCTTGCCCTGAATGGCAGCTTCGGTCAGCACCCGCGTGGTTTCCTGGAACGAGGCTGCTGATATGAAGCTGCGGGTCTGCAACGAAGCCTTGGTAATCCCAAGCAGGACCGGATTTCCGGTTGCTTGCTTCTTGCCCTCGGCTTCCAACTTTTCGTTGAGTTCGACGAACTCAATTCTGTCGATCTGCTCGTTGGCCAAGAGGCCGGTGTCGCCCGGGTCTTCGATTTCGATCTTCTGCAGCATCTGACGCACGATAACTTCAATGTGCTTATCATTGATGTTCACGCCCTGCAGCCGGTACACTTCCTGGATTTCATTGACTAGGTAGGCTGCAAGTTCCTCAACGCCCTTGATCGCCAGAATATCATGCGGTGCCGGGTGACCATCGAGCAAATATTCACCCTTTTCGATGTAGTCGCCTTCCTGAACCTGAAGGTGCTTGCCCTTCGGAATCAGATATTCACTTGGCTCCACGCTCTCATCAGTCGGAACGATCCGGATCCGGCGCTTGTTCTTGTAGTCACGACCGAATTCGATATGCCCGTCAATCTCGGCGATGATCGCATGATCCTTCGGACGACGCGCCTCGAACAGTTCCGCCACCCGCGGCAGACCGCCGGTAATGTCCCTGGTCTTGGCACCTTCGGTCGGAATACGCGCAAGCACGTCACCGGCCTTGACCTTGGCTCCGGCTTCAACCGACAGAATGGCATCGACTGAAAGCAAGTACCGGGCTTCACCGCCACGCTGCAGCTTGAAGATCTCACCCTTCTTGTCCTTGATGGCAAAGGCCGGTTTGAGATCGCTGCCTCGAGGACTTGCCCGCCAGTCGGTAACCACACGGTTGGTGATCCCGGTCGCCTCATCGGCGACTTCACTGATCGAGACCCCTTCAACGAGATCTTCAAATTCGACCGAACCATCGACTTCCGAAATGATCGGACGAGTGTAGGGGTCCCATTCACCGAGACGTTCGCCTCGTTTGACCTTGTCGCCATCGTCGACCCGCAGACGCGTGCCGTAGGTGACCTTGTGAACGGCCCTGTCATTGCCCTCGTCGTCAAGCACGACAACCGCACTATTCCGGTTCATGACGATGAAACGACCATTGGAGTCCTTCACCACGTTACGGTTGCGGATCTTGATCGTGCCGTCATGGTTGGTCTCGATGAAGGACTGGTCCGTCACCTGTGCGGTACCGCCAATGTGGAATGTCCGCATCGTAAGCTGGGTCCCCGGCTCGCCGATCGACTGAGCTGCAATAACACCAACTGCCTCACCATGGTTGACCGGTGTTCCCCGCGCCAGATCACGGCCATAACAGGTCGCGCACACGCCATTGCGGGTTTCACAAGTCAGAACCGAGCGGATCAGAAGCCCGGGCACGCCCGCGGCCTCGAGCAACTCAACGTGCTCTTCGAGGATCTCGTTGTTGCGGGCAAGGATCAATTCGCCTGTAGCCGGCACCTTGATGTCCTGTGCCGTCGTGCGACCAAGGACACGTTGTCCAAGCGAAGCGATGACTTCACCGGCATCGATCACGGCTTGAACCGTAATGCCGCGTTCGGATCCGCAATCGAACTCGTTGATGATGGAATCCTGAGCCACGTCGACAAGCCGGCGTGTCAGGTAACCCGAGTTGGCAGTCTTGAGCGCGGTATCGGCCAGCCCCTTACGGGCACCATGCGTCGAGTTGAAGTACTCGAGAACCGTCAAGCCTTCCTTGAAGTTGGAAATGATCGGCGTTTCGATGATTTCACCAGACGGCTTCGCCATCAGCCCGCGCATACCGGCAAGCTGTTTCATCTGTGCGGGTGAACCACGCGCACCTGAGTGGGCCATCATGTAGATCGAGTTGATCGGCTTCTCGCGACCGGTTTCCTTATCGACCTGAACCGAGGAGATCCGACCCATCATTTCGTCCGCGATCTTGTCGGTGCACTTTGCCCAGGCGTCAACGACCTTGTTGTACTTCTCACCCTGGGTGATCAGACCGTCAATGTATTGCTGCTCATATTCCTTGGCCAGGGTCTGTGTCTCGTCGACGAATTTCTCCTTCGTGTCCGGGATCACCATGTCGTCCTTGCCGAATGAAATACCAGCCTTGAACGCGTGGGTGAAACCAAGCGACATGATCTGGTCGCAGAAGATCACTGTCTCCTTCTGGCCGCAATGCCGGTACACGACATTGATCATGTTCGAAATTTCACGCTTGGTCAGCAGTTTGTTGACCAGACTGTAATTGATGTTCGGTTGACGCGGCAGGAGCGCACCGACCATCATGCGGCCTGGTGTGGTTTCATAGGTTTCCGTTACCGGATTCCCTTCCGTATCAACAAAAGTCACCCGCCCGTTGATCTTCGTGTGCAACGTCACGACGTTGTTCTCGATCGCATGGGAGATTTCAGCCTGGCTCGAGAACGTCATCCCCTCGCCCGGCTCGTTCTGTTTCATGAGGCTCACATAATAGAGCCCGAGAACGATGTCCTGGCTGGGGACAATGATCGGCGAACCATCCGCCGGGTGCAGAATGTTGTTGGTCGACATCATCAGCACACGCGCTTCAAGCTGAGCTTCCAGAGAAAGCGGCACGTGTACAGCCATCTGGTCGCCGTCGAAGTCAGCATTGAAAGCCGCACACACCAGAGGGTGCAACTGAATGGCCTTACCTTCGATCAGTGTCGGTTCAAAAGCCTGGATACCCAGCCGGTGCAGCGTCGGTGCGCGGTTGAGCAAAACGGGATGTTCACGGATGACCTCGTCCAGGATATCCCAGACTTCCGGCTTTTCTTTTTCAACCAGCTTCTTGGCCTGCTTTACGGTGGAGGCCAGCCCTTTGGCGTCAAGACGCGAATAGATGAACGGCTTGAACAGTTCCAATGCCATCTTCTTGGGCAAACCGCACTGATGCAGTTTAAGTTCAGGCCCGACCACGATGACCGAGCGGCCGGAATAGTCGACGCGCTTGCCGAGCAGGTTCTGACGGAATCGACCCTGCTTGCCCTTGAGCATATCTGCCAGAGACTTCAGGGGCCGCTTGTTCGCACCGGTAATGACACGGCCGCGGCGGCCATTGTCGAACAGGGCATCGACGGATTCCTGGAGCATGCGCTTTTCGTTACGGATAATAATGTCCGGCGCACGCAGTTCCATCAGGCGTTTCAGGCGGTTGTTACGGTTGATCACGCGGCGATAGAGATCGTTCAGATCCGATGTCGCAAACCGACCGCCGTCGAGCGGCACCAAAGGACGCAGTTCCGGTGGGATCACCGGCACGACGGTCAGGATCATCCATTCGGGGCGGTTGCTCGACTCGATAAAGCCTTCGACCACCTTGAGACGCTTGGCAAGCTTCTTGGGCTTGAGTTCAGACGTCGACTCGGCGATTTCCACGCGAAGATCGTCTCTGATCTTTTCGAGGTCCAGTGCGATCAGAAGCTCACGAATGGCTTCGGCACCGATACCTGCTGTAAAGCTGTCTTCACCGTACTCGTCTTGCGCTTCGATGAACTCTTCTTCCGAAAGGAGCTGATACTCCTTCAACGGTGTCAGGCCAGGCTCGGTAACGATGAAGCTTTCGAAATAGAGCACCCGCTCCAGTTCCTTGAGCGTCATGTCCAGAAGCAGACCGATCCGACTTGGGAGAGATTTCAGGAACCAGATGTGCGCGACCGGTGCTGCAAGCTCAATGTGCCCCATCCGTTCGCGGCGCACCTTGGAAAGCGTCACCTCGACACCACATTTTTCGCAGATGATGCCCTTGTATTTCATCCGCTTGTACTTGCCGCACAAGCATTCGTAGTCCTTGATCGGTCCAAAGATACGCGCGCAGAAAAGACCGTCGCGTTCCGGTTTGAACGTCCGGTAGTTGATGGTTTCCGGCTTCTTGATTTCGCCAAACGACCACGACAGGATCTTTTCGGGGCTGGCGAGCGAGATGCGGATATGGTCAAACGTCTGCGGCTGACCGGTTGGGTTGAAAAGGTTCATGACCTCTTGGTTCATGAGCTACTCTCCTTTGCTGGCGGCTGCACCGCCATTGTGCGGGACGTCGGACTTCGTCCCAGGGATCAGATTTTATCATCCGGGAACATCCCTGTTCCCGAACTTAATCAGCGAGCAACCGATTAGGGTTGCTGGGTGTTCGTCAGATCCACGTTGAGACCAAGCGAACGCATTTCCTTGACAAGAACGTTGAACGATTCCGGGATACCGGCTTCGAACGTATCGTCTCCTCTGACAATCGCTTCGTAGACCTTGGTACGGCCGGCGACGTCATCGGATTTGACAGTCAACATTTCCTGAAGCGTGTACGCAGCACCGTAGGCTTCGAGTGCCCAGACTTCCATTTCACCGAACCTCTGTCCGCCGAACTGAGCCTTACCGCCCAGCGGCTGTTGCGTGACAAGACTGTACGGGCCAATCGAACGGGCGTGGATCTTGTCATCGACCAGGTGATGAAGCTTGAGCATGTAGATATAGCCCACCGTCACCATGCGGTCGAAGGCGTCACCGGTGCGCCCATCGTAGAGCTGTACCTGACCGGACGTATCGAGGCCCGCTGCCGCGAGCATCTCATTGATGTCCGACTCATGGGCACCATCGAACACCGGCGTTGCAATCGGAACCCCATTGCGCATATTGCCGCCGAGTTCCGCCAGCCCCGGTTCGTCAAGCGAGGCAATCGTCTCGTCGTCGCCGTAAACGGTTTTCAGAACGCTCTTGAGTTCCTTGGCCTTGCCGGTTCGTTGATAGGTATCGACTGCATCACTGATCTGGCGACCAAGTCCGCGGCACGCCCAGCCAAGGTGGGTTTCAAGGATCTGCCCCACGTTCATACGGCTTGGCACGCCTAACGGGTTGAGCACGATGTCGACCGCCGTCCCGTCTTCCAGATGCGGCATATCCTCGATCGGAACAATCTTGGAGATGACGCCCTTGTTGCCGTGACGTCCGGCCATCTTGTCACCAGGCTGCAGCTTGCGCTTAACAGCCACGAAGACCTTGACCATCTTCATCACGCCCGGCGGCAGTTCGTCGCCACGCTGAAGCTTGTCCACCTTGTCGACAAACCGCTGTTCGAGACGTGATTTCGACTCGTCGTACTGGCGGCTCATGGCCTCGATTTCCGACATCGCCTTTTCGTTCTTCAAGGCAATCTGCCACCACTGACTGCGCGGCACGTCGTCCAGCACACCTTGCGTGATCTTGGTGTCGGCCTGCATGCCCTTCGGTCCGCTGGCTGCGATTTTGCCAACCAGGAAATCGGACAGGCGTCCATACGAGTTACGGTCGAGAATCGCCAGTTCGTCATCTCGGTCTTTCGCAAGACGTTCGATTTCCTCACGTTCGATTGCCATCGCGCGCTCGTCCTTGTCGATGCCGTGGCGGTTGAACACCCGGACTTCGACAACCGTACCTGCAACGCCTGGCGGCAGTTTCAGGGACGTGTCACGAACATCCGATGCCTTTTCACCGAAAATCGCCCGCAGGAGCTTTTCTTCCGGGGTCATCGGAGATTCACCCTTAGGCGTGATCTTGCCGACCAGGATATCGCCTGGATTGACCTCTGCACCGATGTAGACGATGCCGGCCTCATCGAGATTCTTAAGCGCCTCCTCCCCGACGTTGGGGATGTCACGGGTGATTTCTTCCGGCCCAAGCTTCGTGTCGCGCGCCATGACTTCGAATTCCTCGATATGGATCGAGGTAAAGACATCGTCGCGCACGATACGCTCCGAAATCAGGATCGAGTCTTCGAAGTTGTAACCATTCCACGGCATGAACGCGACCAGCACGTTGCGGCCAAGCGCCAGATCGCCCAGATCCGTCGACGGACCATCGGCCACAATATCACCGGAGTTTACCCGGTCGCCCACACGCACCAGCGGACGTTGGTTGATGCAGGTGTTCTGGTTTGACCGCTGGAACTTCAGCAGGTTGTAGATATCGACACCGGACTTCGAAGGATCGGTCTCCTCTGTTGCCCGGATCACGATGCGGGTGGCATCGACCTGATCGATGACACCGGCCCGGCGCGCCGCAATGGCTGCCCCGGAATCCCGGGCGACGACCGCTTCCATGCCGGTGCCCACGAGTGGTGCCTCGGCTTTCACCAATGGCACCGCCTGGCGTTGCATGTTCGACCCCATCAGGGCCCGGTTGGCATCATCGTTTTCCAGGAACGGAATGAGTGCCGCAGCCACCGAAACCAGCTGCTTCGGAGACACGTCGACAAAGTCAACGCGTTCTGCAGGCACCATGTGAACGTCACCTGCGTGACGGCACAAGATCAGGTCTTCCTCGAACGTTCCCTTCTTGGTGATCTTCACGTTGGCCTGGGCAATATAGGGCTTGCCCTCTTCCATGGCCGACAGATAAACCGTGTCGTCTGTCACTATGCCATCGACCACGCGCCGGTAGGGACTTTCGATGAAGCCGTATTTGTTCACCCGGGCGTAGGTTGCCAGCGAGTTGATCAGGCCGATATTCGGGCCTTCCGGTGTTTCAACCGGACAGATCCGGCCATAGTGCGTAGGATGAACGTCGCGGACCTCAAAGCCTGCACGCTCGCGGGTAAGACCACCCGGCCCAAGCGCCGAGAGCCGGCGCTTGTGGGTAATTTCAGACAACGGGTTGGTCTGATCCATGAATTGAGACAATTGCGACGAGCCGAAAAATTCGCGTACAGCCGCTGCCGCGGGTTTGGCGTTGATCAGGTCATGAGGCATGACGGTGTCGATGTCGACAGAGCTCATGCGTTCCTTGATGGCACGTTCCATGCGCAACAAGCCAACCCGATACTGGTTCTCCATGAGTTCGCCCACAGAGCGGACCCGGCGATTGCCAAGGTGATCGATATCGTCGATTTCGCCACGACCGTCACGCAGTCCGACAAGTGTTGTGATGACCGCCAGGATGTCGTCCTTGCGCAAGGTCCGCACAGTATCTTCGGCATCAAGGTCAAGGCGCATGTTCATCTTCACCCGGCCAACGGCCGACAGATCGTACCGTTCAGAATCAAAGAACAGGCTGTTGAACAGCGCTTCGGCAGTTTCCCGCGTTGGCGGCTCACCAGGACGCATGACACGATAGATATCGAGCAATGCCTGCTCATGGCCATCGCACTTGTCTACGGCCAAGGTGTTGCGGATAAACGCCCCGACGTTGACGTGGTCAATATCTAGGACCGAAATCTCGTCGTATCCGGCTTCGCGAAGCAGAGCCAGGACATCAGCTGTAACTTCCGCACCGGCTTCCGCGAAGATCTCACCGGTCTCGGCGTCAACCATCTCCTGTGACAGGAAATGGCCATGCAGGTCTTCATCCTGCACCAACAGTTCCTTCAGACCCTCCTCGCCCAGTTTCTTGGCAAGGCGCGGGGTAATCTTCTTGCCCGCCTCGATAGCGACCTTGCCGGTATCGGCGTCAATCAGATCGGTCGCCGGCTTGACGCCACGCAACCGCTCCGCAACGAACGGCGTGCGCCATCCGTCCTTTGTCAGGCTGTAGGAAACCTCATTGTAGAAGTGGTTGAGAATTTCCTCGGCATCGTAGCCGAGAGCCTTCAACAACGTCGTGACCGGCAATTTCCGCCGGCGGTCGATACGAACGAACACGATGTCCTTGGCGTCAAACTCGAAATCGAGCCAGGAACCGCGGTAAGGAATGATCCGGGCAGCGAAAAGAAGCTTTCCGCTGGAATGGGTCTTGCCTTTGTCGTGATCGAAGAACACGCCCGGGCTACGGTGCATCTGCGAAACGATAACCCGCTCGGTACCGTTGATAACGAAAGTGCCGTTCGTAGTCATGAACGGCATGTCACCCATGTAGACATCCTGCTCTTTGATGTCCTTGACGGACCGGGCATCGGTATCCTCATCCACTTCAAATACGATCAGGCGCAAGGTAACTTTCAGCGGTGCGGCATAGGTCATGCCCCGCTGCTGGCATTCCTCAACATCGTATTTCGGCGCTTCGAATTCGTAATCGACATACTCGAGAGTTGCAGTATTGGCGAAATCGCTGATCGGGAATACCGAACTGAAAACCGCGTGAAGTCCTTGGTTCTCGCGACCGCCTTCAGGTTTATCGACCTGAAGAAACTGGTCATAGGAGTATTTCTGGAC
>JAJFHC010000154.1 GCA_021775835.1 Hyphomicrobiales bacterium
CAATCATCGGCGGATATTGCAGCCGATCGGTAACATCCCGCCTGCTGAAGCCGAGGAGCGATATTACGCTATGCAGGACAAAGTCCCCATGGCAGCATAACTTAAACCAAACAGCCTCCGACAATCCCGGTGCGGTTCACTCTCCAACCAGATTGAACTATACGGAAGACGAGTTAAATTTTTGCAAACTCCTACTGCCGCTTGGTTATGCGGCCTGTTCCCGATTGTGTTCCATGGGAAGGTTTATCGTCACCGTTGTGCCAACCCCGATTTCACTCTCGAACCGAATGCCGTCTTCGTGTTTCTCGATGATCTTTTTCGTCGTTGCCAGGCCCAGGCCACAACCGTAACTCTTGGTAGAAAACAGGGGCTTAAAGACGTTAGCGACCTTCTCACTGTCCATCCCTGGGCCGGTGTCTTCAAACACCATCAAGTAGTCTCCCGCTTCAACAAGTGATTTCACAGTCAGTCTGCGGGTTCTACCCGACGGCACCTCAGCAAGCACTTGCATGGCATTTTCGAAAACATTGACCACGGCTTGGCGAAGCCGCTCAGGCGCCCCGGTCAGCCGTACATCCGGTCCGCACAGATCCATAACAAACTCCACATCTTCGCGAACATCCAGTTCACTCAAGGTCGCGCTCAACCATTGATCCGCCAAAATAACCTGCGACTGGCATTCCGGCTCACGGGTAAACCCGAGTAGATCCGAAATAATGTCGTCGCAGCGCAACACGTTCCGCGAAGCACGCTCGAGGGATCGAGCTACACCAAGGTCTAGTCCTTCGGTCTTCTTGATCGCCAGGTGAACCGAAGAATTGATCGCCGCCAACGGGTTTCTCAATTCATGACTTACAGTTGCCGTCAGTTCACCCAGTGTGGCCAGACGCTCCTGCTGGACCAGTGTTTCCTGCGCCGCTTCCAACTCCTGCGTCCGCAGGACCAGCTGCTCATTTGTATCTTCGAGCGCGGCCTTGGCCCTGACAATCTGATTATGCTGCTGTCTCTGCGCGGTCTCAGCTTTCTTCAGTTCAGTGACATCATCGGCAACCATGAACAAACGGGCATCACCACCCAACTTGACAAATTCACCCGATATCAACATGTCGAGTTCGTCGCCAGTTTTGGTGCGAACCTTCGTTTCGTAGTCATGAACCGAACCGACGACTTTTATTTTGCCAATGAAATGTCCGCGATCCGTCGCATCAACCCAGATTCCGAGATCCACGGCACTTTGTCCGATGACATCCTCGCGGGCAAATCCCATCGTCGATAACCAGGCCTCATTGACGTTGAGATAGGTACCGTCTTCAAGATCAAGGATCGCAAACGGGTACGGACTGACCTGAAAGACTTTCGAGAGCAATTTTTCGTTGCGATGCCGTTCGTTGGTGAGTTCTGTCGATTTCTCGATGACACGAGCGACTTGAGCTTCAAGGTTTTCTTGCATTGTGTTGTAGGCGTGAATCACGTCGCTGAGTTCATCGCTTCCAGACACCGGCACACGGGTCAGCGTTCCCTTCTCATCAAACTGCCGGATTGCAGAAAGCAGCGCCTTGAGCGGTTTGCCCACGACCAGGCGAAATCCAAAATAGCATGCGCCGATGAAGACAAGCAGCCCAAACAACATTGCCAGCACGGAAAATTCCCGGTGGCTCTGCCGGACGACTTCCACTTCATCAGAGGTAAACCGAACAGAAAGCTTTTCACCGCGTTGCGCCCCGACGGGAACACTGAATTGCAATTTGCTATCCTGTCCGGCACACCCCACGCCCCGAGGAGCCTTGAGTGTTGTTACACCACCTGTCTTGGATTTTACTTCAGCGCATAAGACGGCCCGATCGGAAAGCAGTGTCGAAAGAAGGTCCTGTGAAACGGTTTTGTCAGTATCCCGGTAGTGGCGATCGAGCGCACCGGCGATGTAGGCAGCTTGTGTGCCCAAGCGCGCAGTGAGTTCATTTTGGGCCCTCTGCGCGTTGTACTCGGCGATGAGAGATAACCCGATTGCACAACTCGCAACGAATATGGGCACGAGGATCAGCAAAAACTTGCCAAACAACCGGCAGGCGCCAGTTTGGAACTGTTGTATCGTGATCGCCATTACGTCACGGGGCCATTTTCACCAGGCCGTTTTTCATTAATCGCTTAAGTGGAACGCGATTGTCGACAACGCTATCAAACACGAAAAAGGACCCATCACGACGGGAAACATAAAAGTCCACATTGACGGACTGCCCCTTTACCGTACGAAAGTCTGTACACAACACGAAATGCTCACCCATAAGCATGATCATTGGATGCACCTTCGCGGGGTAGAGTGTTTGTACTTCTGCCGTTTTCTCGCTGAAATGAAGGTATTTGCCATCGACAAGATTGCGATCGATTGCCTGTTGCATTGCTGCATAGAGCAACGCCTTTTCCGCTGTCGGTAATTTTTCGGTCGCCCCTGCCGCCGATGTCGCAACAACCATTGCCATCAGGCCTGCAATAAACATTGCTCGCATTTCAAACCACCCATTACTGAATTAGGGTGGAACGGTCTCACAATCGTCCTAGCCTCACATTAATGCAGGATGGCAAACACGGGACGTGGTAAACGGCCGGTAAACTGACGACAGAATCCGCTGCGCCTCAAGAAAGAGTACAGCGGCAACAAAGTATCAGCCTATTCGGGATCACGAACACATCTGCGCGGTGGTCTCTGTCGACGTTCGCTGATCCTGGGTGCAACTCGCCTCTTCGATCTGGGCGATAGCATCTTCGACCGCGTCGAACGTGAGCAATGTGGACGCATGACGGGCCTTGAAATCCCGGACCGGCTCCAGGATCTGTAGATCCACCCATTTGCCGTCTGGCGGTGCGCCGTCCTCCATGAGCATCTTGCGCATTGTATCGGCCACGTCGTGAATTTCCGAGGCCGTTGATCCTACAACATGGCGGGCCATGATCGAAGATGACGCCTGACCGAGCGCGCACGCTTTCACGTCATGGCCGAAGGCGACAATCGTATCGCCCTCCATCTTCAGGTCCACGGTCACCTTGCTGCCGCACAGACGGCTATGCGCAATAGCGGTTGCGTCCGGGTTTTCCAAGCGCTCCGTCAGAGGGATATCGGCTGCAAATTGCAGGATCCGTTTGTTGTAGACGTCATTCAACATAAATCATGTCCCTCACACGCGCAAAACCGCCGTTCGGTGTCGCGTATGGCATTGTACAGTGGTCGTTCGTGTACAATATAACCTCTCGAACCGGCGTTTCCATATGAATTAGCCTATTGTGAACCGTCAAGACGTTAAGACCGTACAACAAATCGTCGCATTGTGAATGCCAAGCGTTCTCTTGCGGCAAGGTCTCTGGAGATGTATATCGTCGAAACGGCGCGTGACGCGCTGCAGCGTAACTGAGGCATAAGGCCCGAATATCGACGCTCTGAGGAGTGCGCATCATGGATGCTATTGTGAAAAAGTTTAATCTCGAAGATTCCGACGTGTCGACTGGCCCAACCCGCGAGGAAGCGGAAGAAGCGGTACGGACCCTTATTGCCTGGGCGGGAGACGATCCCAGCCGCGAAGGGCTTCTGGATACGCCCAAGCGTGTGGTCAACGCATACAAGGAATTCTTCTCGGGCTACGGTGAAGACCCCGATGCCGCGTTGACGCGAACATTCGAAGATGTTGGCGGATATGACGACATTGTCATGTTACGCGACATCGACTTCAGTTCCCATTGTGAACACCACATCGTGCCGTTTATCGGGAAGCTTCACATCGCCTACCTGCCCACCGACAAGGTCGTCGGCATCTCCAAGCTGGCACGGGTAGCCGACATCTATGCCCATCGCATGCAGACACAAGAGACCATGACCGCACAGATCGCGGGCAGCATCGACCGGGCCCTGGCACCAAAAGGTGTTGGTGTAATGATCGAGGCCATCCACCAGTGCATGTCGATGCGCGGTGTGGCGAAACGTGATGTGGCAACAATCACCACCCAGTTCAAAGGTGAATTCAAGACTGACCCGACGCTGCAGGCGCGTTTCATGCGTTTGTGCAAGGCCGGCGACTGACCGTCTGATCGCGCATTGGAGCCCCTGCCATGAATTCGTCTGCCGATCCGGCATTCGCCGACAGAACCTCTGTAGAACAGGTCGAGGAAGGCCACGACCTCGCGCCCAAGTTCGACGCGAATGGTCTCATGCCGGTCGTGACAACAGCCCACGACAGTGGCGAAGTGCTGATGCTCGGCTACATGAATGCCGATGCCCTGAAGAGGACCATCGAAACCGGCGAAGCCCATTACTGGAGCCGTTCGCGGCAGGCGTTGTGGCACAAGGGTGCAACCAGTGGTCTCGTGCAGAAGGTCGTCGACATGCGTATCGACGACGATCAGGATGCTGTTTGGTTGGCCGTCGATGTCGCCGGTTCGGGCGCCAGTTGTCACGTCGGTTACCGGTCGTGTTTCTACCGGTCGATTCCAATCGGCAAACCGGCAAATCCGGCCCTAGAGTTGCAGTACCGTGAAGACGACAAGACATTCGATCCTGTGGATGTCTATGGCGATGCGCCGAACCCCACGCAATTGTAATTCGTCCGTCGAAACGTCGCATCCGCCGATACAGAAGTTCACCAAAATTTAGCCCCAACTGGCCTACACTGTCGCTGTGGAGGGTTATGTCGTGATCTGGAATTCCGCAAGTACTCACAACCAAGAAAATCAAACCGGTTCCAGCAAAACCGGACCGGACGAGCACAGGCATCGCCCGAAACTGGGCATTGCCTTCGGCAGCGGCGCGGCCCGTGGCTGGGCGCATATCGGCGTCATTCAGCGTTTGGCCGAGGCCGGTATCGTGCCCGATGTGGTCTCCGGCACGTCCATTGGTGCCCTCGTTGGCGGATGCGATGCAGCAGGCAAGCTGGAGGAACTCACGGAATTCGCTCTGTCCCTGACCAAACGGCGTGTCTTCGGTCTGATAGACATTACATGGCGCGGCGGTGGTGGACTGATCGGCGGCGACCGTCTGACGGACCTGTTGAATGACCACCTGGGTGATCAGCAGATCGAAGATCTCGACCGCCCATTCGTCTGCATCGCCACTGAACTTGCAACCGGCCACGAACTTTGGCTCAAGACCGGGCCGCTGATCGCGGCAATGCGGGCGTCCTATGCCCTGCCCGGTGTCTTCCAGCCGGTTTACTTCAGCCATCAGTGGCTGATCGACGGGGCGGTGGTCAACCCGATCCCGGTCTCCGTTTGCCGGGCATTGGGCGCACGGGTGGTCCTGGCAGTGAATCTCAATACCGATGATTTTGGCGCCGGCACTGTCATTCAAACACCGGCACATCGTCACGTGCCCACTTTCGAAGACGGGGAGAAACTGCCGGAGTCCGGTGGCCTCGCCACGTCGATCTTTCCAGCCTTCGGCAACAACGAACCCGAACCTCCCGGTATCACGGCTGTGCTGGTGTCGGCCTTCAACATATCGCAAGACCGCCTCGCCCGTTCACGGATGGCCGGCGATCCACCCGATATCGTCATTGCCCCCAGAGCTGCAGACATCGGCCTGTTCGATTTCGACCGGGCCGCCGACAGCATCGCGCTGGGTCGCGAAGCGGTGGAAAACCTGCTGCCCAATATCGAGCGAATCGTGGAAGCGTATTCGACCATCGACAGTGATGAGGACTAGGTCTGGATAGGGGGGTCGTCAAAGGTCCTTCAACCAACAAAAATCCCATTAATCGAACCCACAAGGGTCTTACCGAACGCATGCGCCCTGTGTGGGTGGCACGATCCTGTGTCTGCGACGCGGCACTCGCGTGCTGCATCGCGCACGGGAAACGTCAGAACTGCAGGTCAATCCGGAAGACAATTCACCGCCGCCGTCGCATAATGGCTGCAACGACGGGTCACCGGGAAGGAGTTGATATGCAAACTAAGGCTGAGGTTGGGACACCCCCGTGGCACGATGAGTCCCTGCCAACACCGACGCGGGACATGGAAATCCTGAAAGCCGATCTGGAGCGTTTCGGCTACTGCCTGATTGACCGTGCCCTTGACGACGAAACGCTGAAATCCGTCCAGCAACGCCTCTTTGAACAGGCAACAGTAGAACGCCGGCAACATTCCATGAAGAACCCGGCCAACACCGATCCCGTCAACCAGTGGGTTGGCATGTTGCTCAACAAAGGCGATATCTTCTTCGAGTTGATCGAGCACGACATCTACTGCTCGCTGGTCGAACATCTGATCGGTCCCGACTACATGATTTCATGTGTCGACTCGCAAATTCAACACACCGGCGCCGGCACAATGCCGCTTCACACGGATCAATGGTGGATGCCTCAACCGGAGATACCGGGTGGAAGGCGTGCTTGCGTGTCGACCAGGATCCGCGGCGATGGCTCCTGCCTTGATCCGACCCCGGCAGATCACCCGATTGCGCCGGTTGTCGCAGTCAACGCCATGTGGATGGTGACGGATTTCACGGAGCAGACCGGCGCCACGCGCATTGTTCCCATGAGCCACCTAAGTGGCGCACAACCGGATACCTCCGTACCCCACAAGATCCCGACGGTACCCGCAATCGGGCCGGCCGGCACCGCCTTTGTCTTTGATGCGAGGCTCTGGCACGGGGCTGCACCCAACACCAGCAACGACGCACGTTTTGGCATTACGACAGTCGCGTGCGGTCCGCAATTCAGGGCACTGGAGAACTATTCGCGGGGTCTGCGCCCGGAGGTGCTTGCACGGGTATCACCACAACGGCTTCGACGCCTGGGCTTTGCAACCTGGTCCAGCTATGGCCACACGGGCGATCCGGACGCACAATTCACTGCAGATGGTCCAAATGCGCCAGGAGAACTGTTCGCGTCCTAGGATCTGACAGAATTCAGACCCGCTGCATTCATCCAGTAGCAATGTAGCTGCGCATGGCCTCGGCTTCCTGCTCGGCTTCCGCGATTCGCTGCTTGACCACGTCGCCGATTGACACGATGCCAACGAGTTTTCCCGCTTCGACAACAGGCAAATGCCTGAACCGGCCGTCTGTCATCCGTTCCATGAGATTGGCCACGGTGTCGTCCATGCCACAGGTCACGACATTTTTTGTCATGTGATCTCCAGCATCGCGCGCAAGTGCGCTGGCGCCATCGTCCGACACGGCCCGCACGATATCGCGTTCAGAGATAATGCCGGCCACGCCGCCGGACTCATCGACCACCACCATTGCACCAACCTTGTGAGTGGCCAGGTCTTTGGCAATGTCCATCAACGTTGCCCCTGCCTTTGCAGTCGCCACGTCACCGCCTTTAAGGCTGAGAATTGTCGCAACATTCATAATGTCCTCCTGACTGTGTCTTTGCGTTGGTTCCGTCTTCTCCCCAGCATATTCACGTTAGAGTTTTCCAGTTAATGCAGGCATAGCGTGCCACATGTCCCACGATACGGGAATGATGGGGTAAGGCGGGTGCCATGGCAAGGTCCCGATTGCCATTCGGTAAATTTTCCTCCGCCTACGGCCTTGTGCCCCCGTTGACTTCAACACCCGGATAAATGGCGTAACATTCGATCGTCACAGGATCAGGCCACTTTGAAGGCAATCTCTGGATTACTCACAATTGCGCGCCATGGTGTTTGAAAAACCCACCCGATTCATGTAACTCCTGAATGCCTGTAACCATCGACCGCCAATACGAGACGGCCTGCGTATCAAAGCCCAATTCGGACCGCATCAGAACCATGCCTGCTGGAATGACTTATAAAAGGCACGTCTCGCGTGACCTTCCGGTTTGGGTTTCCAAAGGATGGGTAGACGCCAAACATGCTGAAGCTCTCCTGGCATCCATTCCGGAGCACAACTTTCGCGACAAACTTCCCACGATAATCGCCATACTGGGTGGTGTTCTGCTGGCCTTCGCCGCGATGTCGTTCGTCGCGGCAAACTGGACCGACATTTCAAAGCTGGTGCGGCTGGGAATCCTGTTTTCAGCCCTCTGGGTCGCCTATGCCGGCGCTGCGTGGGCAAACGCGAAGAACTGGCCCATTTTCTACGAGGCTGCGGTGGTTCTGGGTTGCGGCCTGTTTGGCGCAAATATCATGCTGATCGCCCAGATGTATCACATCGACAGGCATTATCCCGATGGCTTCATGGTCTGGGCGCTCGGCAGCCTTCTTGCCGCGGGACTATGCCGTTCTGTCGGCGCTGTTCTCATCGGATTTGCGTTGCTGTGCCTATGGACAGCGTCGGAGACGGTCGAGTTCTGGAAGAATGTACATTGGCCTTTCCTGATCGCCTGGGGAGCTGCCGCATGGCTGGTCTGGCAGGAACGCTGGTATGCCGGAATAAATGCCGCTGCAATTTCCCTGTTTGTCTGGATCACGGTGTCTGTTGTCACTCTTGCTGACAGATATGACTGGTCCACGGCCCCCGCCCTGTCAGTGCTATCATTGACGTCGATCATCTTCCTCGTTGTTGCCGTGCATTTCGAGGACAAGCGTCAGGACGGCGATGACCTGAAAATCATCTCTGTAGAAAGCCTTGTTCTGTTCTTTGCAACGCTGTTCCTGTTCCAACTGGCAACCGATGATCTGGCACGGTCTTTCGCCGACGTGTCGATATCCGATCGTTTCGGCGCAGGCGGGTTCTGGTTGCCCACATGCCTGGTAACCGCGGCCCTTGCTGCTGCCCTCGCCTTTGGATCAAACCTTGCGGGCGGCATGTTACGCAAGGACGCCATCGTCCTGACCGGTGCTGCAGTGACCATCCTGATATCGGTGCTGGTCCCCTTTCCCGCCTTTATCCTGGTCATCCTCTTCGGCGCGGGCTATCTGGCCCTGTCGATCTGGTCGATCAACTTCGGGCAACGCAGGGACAGCCCCGCCGCCATAAATATCGGGTTTGCGGCATTTGGCATTGAAACCCTCTATCTCTACTTTGAAACCGTCGGCACCCTGCTCAACACCGCGGTGTTCTTCCTGACCGGCGGTATCGTGCTGGTGCTGCTCGCTTTTGCGCTTGAACGCATGCGACGCCGGCTCATGTCCAGCCACACGGCCAGCGAAATGGGGGCCGGGTCATGAACCGGGCTCCTGGAATCGGTGTTATCGCCATCTTTCTTGTGGTCGCTATTCAGTCGCTTGCCCTGTGCTGGATGGTTTGGGAGCGCATGTCGCTGCTCCGCAACGGCCGTCCAATTCTGGTGGATGTCGAACCCGTTGACCCAAGAGACCTGTTTCGTGGCGATTATGTCATTCTGTCGTTCCCGATCAGCAGGCTGACCCTCGCAGAACTGGAAGGCGAAAAGTCCTACTCCGAAAACATGCCGATATTCGTAGGTCTCCAAGCGGCAGAGAACCTCACCTGGCAGCCCTTTTCGGTACACAAGTCCAAACCTGCTGTGTCTGGAGAGGTGGTTTATCTCAAGGGTCGTGTCACGTCTGCCGATTGCCCGGCTTCGCAGGGGCCATGCAAGACAGTCGACGTTCACTACGGCATGGAAAGTTTTTTCGTACCCGAAGGCGAAGGTCACCGGCTGGAAGAATTGCGCAACGAGCGGCGACTGCAGATTGCCGCACGGGTTGCCGAAAGTGGCGAAGGTGCCATCGCCGGCATCGCGATTGACGGCACGATTGAGTACAATACGCCTCTTTTCTAGTAGGTTTCGGTAAGCTGGCGTCCGCCCCGGTCGAACAATCCAAACAGAAACAATCCGGCAGCAAACCCACCCAGGTGGGCCTCCCATGCAATGGTACCGGCCTCCGGCCCGATCAGAACCGCGCCGACACCGAAAACATAATTGATCACGATCCACACGCCGAGAAACAATAGTGCGCGGGGATTGCGGAACAGTTCCGAAATTGACGCCGGTTTGCGGGTCGCCATGTCTGCAGTCATCGAGAAGGGTGAACTGGATTCGGCATAGATCAAGCGCACCGCTGCCGCCATCTGTCCGGACACCGCCGCAGAGGCGCCTACGACCGGCACCAGTTCACCCCAGTGAACGAACAGCGTCGCTGTTGCTCCCAACGCACCGCACAACAGACTGAACACGACAAACGACATCGCTGGCATGCGCTTGGCGACCGCACTCCCAAACGCCAGCATCCAGATCGAGTTGATGATCAGATGGCTCCAGTCGGCGTGAACCACGGCATAGGTGAAGAAAGTCCACACGTCGCCGGCAATCCCGCCTGGAAAGCTGATCCCGTTCAAATCGGCTCCGCCGCCATACCTGGCCGGGAAAAACGCGAAAGTCAGAAGAAAGTCCACCAGCGCATCGTTCTCAAGCCAGTTCCGATAAAGATGCACAACGACAAAGAACAAAATTCCAGCAATGATAATGCCGGGCGCATTGATCGCCGGTTGATGCTTCCCGGTCTCAGGTTCTTCCATGGCTCACTTTTCCACATATTCAAGGATCAGCCGTCAGTTACCAGGCGGCTAACTTCTGTTTCAGAATGAAACATCGTCTCATAAACTGACGAACCGATGGCTGACCACCATCCTGGATTGATGTGTCAAACCCAATCCACAGCACACAGACATCCAGCAATTCCGCCAAAAACCGTATTTCTCCACGCTGGCACGAAACCTGCTCCCTTCATCCCAACAGTTTTGAGACCCGTACACAGGCGTCTCATGGTCGGGCGGTTTACAGGGCCGCCCGACCAGCACCAACAACAGGGAACCAGTGGTTCAGTCAAGCGGGAAACGGGTGGCGATATGAAATTGAAACCAACACGAGCACTTTATGACTATTGGAGCCGCCTCCGGGGTCGCGAGAATGCGCCCTTTCGCTGTCAGATTGACCCCGCCGATTTCAAGTCCGTCCTCCCCGAAGTCTTCATTCTACAGGCCGACAACACCACGCAATACCCGTTTCGAATTGCCGGAACCAGCCTGTGCGCCTACTTCGGGCGCGAACTCCGTACCGAGAATTTCCTGGACTTGTGGACCGATAGTGAGCGCGAAGGAATAGAGTCCCTTCTCCTGAGCGTGACGGAGAATGCGGCGGCGGCAGTCCTGGGCATTACCGGATCGACCAGCGACGGACGCACGGTCGAATTCGAAGTACTCCTGTTGCCGCTACGCCTTTCCGGTCAGAATTGCAGTCAGATCATTGGCGCCTGCTCGCCCTACAAGAACGAATACTGGCTGGGGCACGAAGCAGTCGTCACACAGAGCATCAAGAGCCTGCGTCTGATCTGGCCGGACGACCTTCCCCGGTTCGATCTGACCGAGATCCCGCAAAGCGGCACGAAAGTCCGGCCTGCCCTGGTCGCAACTGCACAGCAACGCCGGTCCCAGTTGGTCGTAATCGAAGGCGGTCTCGCAGACTAGAGTAGGATGAGGAAACGAGTGTGCGGTTTTCCGCTCGCATTCCGCTCCAACATTATGAAACCTGATCTAGCGGCCCGTCGCTGCCAGAGCTGATGCTGTTTATCGCCATATTTGAATAAAAATTCAGGTTCCGGAAATAAGGTTTCGTTAACTGCGTTTCCGTTACTCTGTCTGTTATCGTATTGCGGCACCCATATGCCAGATACGGAGCAGTTGTTCTAACGGGGCCATGAACACGTGAGCGATAGGATACTACCACCTGAAGAGGAACGGCGCGCTTTTGAACGGGCACCCATCGTCTTACCCGGCCGTTACATGCTTCCCGATCGCAGAGAATTCGACTGCCGGGTCTGCGACATTTCCGGGGGCGGCATGTCTATTGTGGCTCCGGAGGCGGGCGAGATTGGCGATAATATTATCGCCTACATTGCCGAAATCGGACGGGTTGAAGGCAAGGTTGCCCGCATCTTCGAAGACGGCTTCGCCCTTGAGTTGAACTTGACGGCGTTCAAACGCGAGAAAATGATGCGGTCGATCAACTGGCTTGAGAAACGCAACGAATTCGGTTTGACCACTCAGCGACGCCACACACGGGTGGTCCCGGAGAAGAAGGGCTCGGAGTTCCGCCTGCCCGACGGCCGCAGTTACCCCTGCGAAGTCATCGACATGTCCATTAGCGGTGCATCCATAAAGGTAGGCGTCATCCCCAGCATCGGGACGACCGTGTTTCTTGGAAAGATGCGCGGCACAGTCAGTCGGCACCACAGCGATGGCGTCGCGATCGAATTCAATGATGTGCCTGACATGGGAACCCTGAGCGACCATTTTGGCAAACGCTCGGCAGCCGAACTTACATCGACCGCCGCATAATCCACAGATCTCCCCGCAACCTGTATATCGACCCTGTTGAAACATCCACGTGAGCTAAATAGCCGCTCGCCGGGATTAATTGGCCCGTTTCGAGCGGAGCCTAAAGCCATCAAACAAATTAGTTTGGCAGGAAAGTCGATTTTTTGGCCCGTTTCAATTTGAGCTTTGTGGCCCCGTTATACTTAACGACAGCTTGTGAATCACGTCATTCGGTCGAACCACCACATTGAGAAACGGCATAAGCATTTGATTTCATGGTGTTGTTTCATACGACGGATTGTTAAAATTTGAATCAAATTTGAATATCTAAAATTTTATTCAAGTATAAAATAAATATTCCTCAAATAATCATATAATATTCCCACGTATATTTCCGTGATCTAAAATCATCCCTGTCATTGTGTCAACATCATGAGGACAGAGACAAAACATAAAAAACAGATCAGCCGGGCAGTAGCCGCTGCGGTAATGATCGTCGGTCTTTCGAGCGGCCTCACCTGGGCCACCGAACAGAACAACGGGGACAACCTGCGCGATTACAAGGCGCCGCATATGGCCATCGACGGCCGTACCTTGCCGCCAATCGGGTATGTACAATTCTGCCAGAGTTATCCTGGCGAGTGCCGTTACGGTCGTACCCGTGCGGTCAACGTCAAGATGTCGGATGATCGCTGGAACGAACTGGTCAAGGTCAATGACTTTGTCAACGACAAGATCAGTCCGGTTACCGATCAGGAACTCTATCAGGTTCCCGAGCACTGGACCTATCCGAAAAGCAGCGGTGACTGCGAGGACTATGTGCTTCTGAAACGGCGTCATCTGGTCAGCCTGGGGTGGCCACCCCAGACCCTGTTGATCACGGTTGTACGCGATCTGGACAATGCCGGTCACGCCGTCCTGACGGTCACCACAGATGTCGGTGATTTTGTGCTCGACAACCAGAACCAGGACGTCCTGCCCTGGAAAGCGACACGCTACACCTATCATAAGCGCCAATCGCAGACGAACCCCAACAAATGGGTGTCATTGCGAGACAGCGTGGATGGTCAGAGAAACATCGTGACGGGCGACCTGGAGGCCACGCGATAATCCATCATTGAGTGCACAGGCACAAACAACAGAGTTTTTTGAGGTCCGATCAGTCCCCCCTCCCCCCATCCCCAATGGTCGGGCCCCAGTTGAGAACCGGCCCGGCGTCCCCGCGGGGCCGGGTCTTACCTTTCCTTCG
>JAJFHC010000155.1 GCA_021775835.1 Hyphomicrobiales bacterium
CAACAAAACTAACATTAAACTACGCCTAAATATTTTTGCAAAAACAACAAAAAAAAACACGACTCGGGCGCGGACTGGCCGCCCTGATTGGCGACGATGTCGCAGAAGAAGCTGCCGTAGATACCGCCCGGACCTACCGGCAACTGCCAATCGAATTCATTGAAGCCAATCCCCGGAATCCAAGAAAGTCATTCGGTTCTGAAGAAATCCAGGATCTTGCGAATTCGGTGCGTGAGAAAGGCGTGCTTCAACCGATCGTGGTTCGACCTTGCAAGAACAAACAGGGCCGTTACGAAATCGTCGCCGGTGAACGACGGTGGCGGGCCGCCCAGCAGGCGTCACTGCATGAAGTACCCGTCATCATCAAGGAGCTTTCGGATGGCGAAGCACTGGAAATTGCCATCATCGAAAACGTCCAGCGTGCGGACCTCAATCCTTTGGAAGAAGCGGAAGGATACAAGGATCTGATTGCGCGTTTTGACTATACTCAAGAGCAGCTTTCGAAGGTGATCGGCAAGAGCCGCAGCCATATTGCTAACACGATCAGGCTGACCAAACTTCCCGATGCGGTTCTGGACCATCTGCGATCCGGCGCACTTTCGGCCGGCCATGCCCGCGCACTCCTCACCAGCGAGGTCCCTGCCGATGAACTGGCCAAATTGATCATTGCGCAAGGCCTTAGCGTTCGCGATGCCGAACGACTGGCAACCGACACCAAGAAGCCCACACCGCCAAAGCCGAAGACCACAACGCAGAAGGACGCGGATACAATAGCGTTGGAAAAAAGCCTTGCCGACGCCCTCGGTCTAAAAGTAGATATTGTGCACAAGGGCACGCGTGGCGGTGAACTCAAGATCCAGTACATGAGCCTTGAGCAACTCGACGATGTCTGCCGGCGTCTGACAAATCTGTCTTGATAGACAATCGACGATTCGCTCGTTCCTGGCTTAATTACTCCGTCTACGGAGTGAATACACCTGACGGCAAATACTCATGAGCAGGCGCCACACCAGAGTGTCGGCAAGCGCTGGATTGGTCCGGGAGTCAAATTCGCATTGTGCAGTCTTCTGGATTGCTTGTTTGATCAACACGTGATTCCAGACATTTAGCTGAAGACGCATGGAGTCCTGACGCATGAAATGAACCGGCGGTCGGGCACTTTTCATTGCGGCTTCGACATTCCCCGTTTCACTCGCAACAGACAGAATGCTTTGTAAACGGAATAAATGTCGTGACAAGGCTATCAAGAGACCGCTTGATGATACGCCGGACGCCAGAGCGTTCCGGTAAAGAAGATCCAGTGCATCGGTATTTCCTCTTGCTACGGCATCAACCATTTCATCCATGGTCGCAGACGCCGCATCCGTGCACACAGATTCGACGTGCTCGACTTCAACACGTTCCATACCGAGGCAATACAATGCAAGTTTCTCAAGTTCTGACAGTGACAGCCGCCGGTCGGAACCCAGAGCTTCACTGAGCAAGGCACGTGCGGGCATGGAGATATCAAGGCCGTGTCCATTCAGCACCGTTGAAATCAGATCATCGATCGCGCGGGCATTGTCGGGATAACAGGGCAGGGCTGCGCCACGACGGGATGCCTCGAAAATCTTGCGCAATTTTGCCGAGGGTTTGAGGTCGCCCGCCTCTGCGACCACGAGAGTGTCACCATCGTCATCATCGAGAAGAGATTCGATGGCCTTGGCAAATCCGGCACCTGCCGAACTTACCCGAACGACACGGCGCCCGCCCATGAGAGACTGCGACTGCATCTCATCGGCAAGACGGGCGGGATCTTGGGTAATGTCGTGATCGTCCAGTCGTGTTACATTGAACGGGTCGTCGAGATCGTCGACGACGTGCCTGCAAATAGCAGCACCACGCTCAGACACGAGACCGTTATCGGGTCCGTAAATCAGAACCGCTCGAATTTCGGGATCGGGTCGTTTCAGAAATCCATCAATGCGGGAACCTTTAAGGGCAACCAATTGTCTGTCCCCGGGACTGACCTGTCAAAGTGCTGCGAGCCGTGACGCAATATCCAGGCGAATATCATCGGCAACGACTATCGATGCCTTTTTGCGGACGTCTTCCAGGGCCCGAACGTTCGAAAACTCCGAGTCGACACGATCGAAGGAAACAATCGAAAATGTACTGCCAGAATAAACAACCTTGCGACCACCGACGTCATACAAGTTGTACTTAACCAAGAGTTTGTAGCTGAGCCGGTCGACTTCGGTATTTGACCGGACAAAAACATTCGACGTTTTTCCAACAGGATTCAATTCCAACCGGTACCTGGGTACGCCTACTTTACCCGGTGGCGACATTGTGGAAATCAAGCGGTTTCGAATCAACTGAACCAGGCGTCCGCCAGATTTCGACACATCGACAGTGCTCAAGTCAGCGGCAATGGATTGTGCTTGCGGTGCCGATCCATACAGAGGCCGAAACTGACAGGCGGAAACAGCAAGCCCCACCGACAGAACAACGATAACGCCAATACGGCGCGACCACACTGTAAACCCCGACTCAGGCAACAACATTGACAATCCTTTCCGGCACGACAATCACCTTGCGAATAGTGCGGCCATCAATTGCTCGTGCGACATTATCCAACCGAAGCGCTGCCTGTTCAACCTCCTCTTTCGATGCATTACGTGAAATTGTCAATTCATCTCTACGTTTTCCGTTTACCTGAACTGCAATGGTAACGGAATCTTCGACAAGAAGGGCGGATTCAACGGTTGGCCAGGGTTGATCGGCAAGCAATGTGTCATGGCCAAGCCGATGCCAGCACTCCTCTGCCAAATGAGGCATCATGGGCCCGATCATCTGAACAAGATACTCACTTGATTCACGCAATACCCATTTGTCGGATGAGGTGTCGCTGGCGATGAGAGCCGGTTTGAGCGTGGAGTAGGCATTTGTAAATTCGTAAACCTGGGCAACAGCACGATTGAACCTCAAATTCGACACATCAGCGTTTGTCGCATCGAGGGCCTTATGTGCGGCTTTTCTCAACGCAAGCGCTTCAGTACCGAAAACATTGGGCTTTTCCATGGCCGCCTGTGCGCAATGTTCGGTAGTCTCACCGATGAGGCGCCAGAGTCGCTGGACAAACCGATGGGCGCCTTCGACGCCGGCCTCAGTCCAGATTACATCCCGTTCCGGGGGAGAATCCGAAAGCATGAACCAACGGGCCGTGTCGGCGCCATAGTGGTCGAGAATATCGCTGGGATCGATAGTGTTGCGCTTCGACTTCGACATCTTCTCGACGGAACCGATCGATACCGCTTCGCCGGATTGGGCATGCCGTGCTGTCCGCTCCGTACCGTCGCCCTCGATCTCGACTTCCATCGGGCTTAACCAGGATCCGTCCCCACCACGGTAGGTCTCATGATTGACCATGCCTTGCGTAAACAGCCCATCGAAAGGTTCATCCAGACCGACGTGTCCACAGACACGCATGGCGCGCGTATAGAATCGTGAATAAAGCAGATGCAGAATGGCGTGTTCAACGCCACCGATATACTGATCAACCGGCAACCAGTAATCGACGGCCTTTCGGTCCGTGGGCTGTTCAGCCCTGGGACTGCAAAAGCGTGCAAAATACCAGGATGAATCGACGAACGTATCGAAAGTATCGGTCTCCCGTTCTGCGGCGGCACCACACGCATGGCAGGTAACGTGCTTCCAGGTCGCGTGGCGATCAAGCGGATTGCCAGGAACATCAAATGTTACATCGTCGGGCAGCGTTACCGGCAAGTCCTGCTTGCGCACCGGAATGGTGCCGCAGGATGGGCAATGAATTACCGGGATGGGGCAGCCCCAGTAGCGCTGACGTGAAACGCCCCAGTCTCGCAGGCGGAAGTTTACCGTGCCACTGCCCTGCGGTTTGCCGTCCACTGACAGGGACTCAAGTTTCTCGATTGCAGCCCGGATGGCGCTGTCGACATCAAGACCATCCAGAAAACCCGAGTTGAAAATAGTCCCGTCACCCTTGTAGGCCTCGTCGAAAACCTCGAATGTATCGGGGTCGGCATTGTTAGGCAGCACAACCGGGCGAACCAGAAGATCGTACTTGCGAGCGAAGTCTAAGTCTCTCTGGTCATGGGCGGCGCATCCGAAAATCGCCCCAGTGCCATATTCCATAAGGACAAAGTTCGCTACATAGACCGGAAGCAGGCGGTCTTCAAAGGGATGTCTGGCTTTGATCCCCGTATCGAACCCGAGTTTCTCGGCCTTTTCAATAGCCTCTTCCGTTGTTCCGATCTGCTCGCAGGTCTTGATGAATGCCTCAAGCTCTGGGTTCTTTGCGGCTACGGCATTCGACAGAGGGTGATCCGGCGCCAGGGCGCAGAATCCAGCACCGTAAAGCGTGTCCGGTCGCGTTGTGTAAACCTCCAGAGAACGCACATCCACATGGTCGGGCGTATCGGTCAGTTCGAAATGCATCTGGGCACCTTCGGAACGGCCGATCCAGTTGCTCTGCATCAAACGAACCTTGTCGGGCCACCGGTCAAGAGACCCGATCGCCTCGAGCAAGTCGTCGGCATAACGGGTAATCCGAAAAAACCATTGCGTCAGTTCACGCTTTTCGACCAGTGCTCCTGATCTCCAGCCCCTGCCGTCGATCACCTGTTCATTGGCCAGGACGGTGTGGTCTACCGGATCCCAATTGACTTTGCTTTTGCGGCGGTAGGCGAGGTCATTGTCCAGAAAATCAATAAACATGGACTGTTGCTGGCTGTAGTATTCCGGGTCGCAGGTCGCAAGCTCTCGGTCCCAGTCAATTGACAGGCCCATGGACTTGAGTTGTCCGCGCATGGTGGCAATGTTTTCATAGGTCCATTTTGCCGGATGAATATTGTGCTCCATCGCAGCATTTTCCGCGGGCATCCCGAAGGCATCCCACCCCATGGGATGCAGAACATTATAACCGTTGGCGCGCCGGTACCTTGCAACCACATCGCCCATGGCATAATTGCGCACGTGCCCCATGTGAATGCGCCCCGATGGATAGGGAAACATCTCAAGCACGTAGTATTTCGGCTTTGAGAGATCTTCCTCCACGCAAAACGTCTTCTGGGTGTCCCAAACAGATTGCCATCGGGATTCGCATTCCCGGGGATTATATCGTTCCATCGTGGTTTTCTTTGCTAGGCTTCGATGCGCCGGTCCATAATTTTCGCAGACCGCAGCACTTACACGGAGTTCGGGAATGCTGCAACATAGGCGTTGTTGTTTTTATGTTCCGGACTCTGGCGCAAAAGGCTAAAAGCGGTAAAAGTGTCTCAAGATGAGGGCTCGATATCGGATTCTCAAGACCGGGCCAAACGCGGATTCACGTTCATGACAAGCATTCAGGAACTTCATCATCACCAGGCACTGGACGACGTGCTCTCCAAAATCCGAGACGCCGAACAGAAGGCTGGCAGGGAAAAAGGCAGCGTCGATCTGGTGGCCGTCAGCAAGACGTTCTTCGGTGAGCACATACACCCGGCATTACTCGCCGGGCAACGGATATTCGGTGAAAACCGGGTTCAGGAATCGCTGCAGAAATGGCCGGAACTCAAAAACACGTATGCCGATGTTGATCTTCACCTGATAGGGCCGCTCCAATCCAACAAGGTAAAAGATGCGGTTGGCTTGTTTGACTGCATTCAATCCGTTGACAGACTAAAACTTGCACGGGCTCTTGCCAACGAAATCCAGCGCACCGGTCGCAATATCCGTCTGCTGGTCCAGGTCAATACCGGTGAAGAACCCCAGAAGGCCGGAGTTCTGCCTGAAGACGTCGATTCTTTTCTCCAGCAGATCAAATCTGAACTGGGCTTGAATATCTCGGGACTGATGTGCATTCCTCCGTCCACAGAGAATCCAGCACCGCATTTTGCCCTCCTGTCGGATATGGCAAAACGGAATGGTCTTGACCAGCTCAGCATGGGCATGAGTGCCGACTTTGAAACCGCGATAGAGTTCGGGGCGACGTACGTGCGGGTCGGCAGCGCCATTTTTGGCGCACGGCCAAAGCCTCAAAGCTGACAGACGCGCAGCATCGTTGAAGTGTCACAGATGCTGAGGATGCGG
>JAJFHC010000156.1 GCA_021775835.1 Hyphomicrobiales bacterium
ATGGACGGGTGCCGTGCCCCCAGAGGGCCTGGCACAACGCCTTCGGCCAAATACCGCCCGATCGCGTTCTCGAGGATCGCCACCTGGCAGTCGAGCATACCGACGTCGACCATCGTGCCCCGACCGGTTCGCTCACGGTCGATGACAGCCGCCAGGATACCCGACGAGCCGAACAGTCCCGCCGTGATATCGCCAACTGAACTGCCGACGCGGGTCGGCGGCGCATCGGGGTGGCCGGTCACGCTCATGATGCCGCCCATGCCCTGAACCACCATGTCGTAGGCCGCCCGGTTCTTGTACGGCCCGGTTTGCCCGAATCCGGAAATCGCGGCATAGATCAGCCTGGAATTCAGCTCCTGCAGACGGTTCCAGCCATAATCGAGCTTGTCCATGGTGCCGGCACGGTAGTTTTCCACCAGGATGTCCGCCTTGGCCACCAGCCCTTCGAATATTTCGCGATCAGCATCGGACTTCAGATCCAGGGCAATACTCTCCTTGCCCCGGTTCAGGGACATGAAATAGGCAGACGTGCCGTTGACGAACGGCCCAAAATGACGGGCATCGTCGCCGACTTCGGGAACTTCGATCTTGATCACGCGGGCTCCGAGGTCGGCAAGCACCATCGTTGCATAAGGCCCTGCCAGGACCCGCGACATATCTATCACGAGCAGGCCGTCGAGCGGTCCGGACCGGTTTGTGTCCAGATCGGGCATTACGCCGGCATGATCGCCGTCCCCGCCTGTTGTAAAACCTGCTTGTTGAAATTCATCTCGGTTCATAGCACCGGCCCCATCATCAAATCCGGCAGCCAGGTGGCCAGGCCGGGGAAACACAAAGGAGTATTGTACCAAAGACCATGCACAACATGAAAGGGCGCGCACCCTTGAGGACTATCCCCAGTGGAATGTCAGGCACGATACCGTTGATGACATAGAGGTTGAGGCCAACCGGAGGTGTAATCAGGCCGATCTCCATCTTGATCGTGAAGACGACAGCAAACCTTTAAGGGTCGAATCCGGCCTGAGTGTTGATCGGCAGCGGGATGGGTGCTGTCATCAGGATCACGACCTGAACTACTCTCATTTCTCAATGATTGGCAACCGCGAAGTCACGCAGAACATTCGCTTCGAGCTGCAACTCATCAAGGCGGTGTTTCACCACGTCACCGACGCTGATGATGCCCACCAGCTTTGCGCCGACCTGTACCGGAAGATGCCGGATGCGGCGTTGGGTCATGGTCTTTGCGACATCCGAAATATTGTCCTCAGGCGAACAGGTGACCACTGTTGTCGTCATCAGATCAGACACCAGCATGGACATGAGTCCTGTGCCATACTCGGCAAGCCCGAACGCAATGTCACGCTCGGAAATAATGCCGTCGACGGCCTCGCCATCCTGGCTGACGATCATCGCTCCCACACGGGCGGCCCTCAGACGGTGAGACAGCAGATCAATCGTGTCGCCCGGCGGCACGGACATGACCTTTCCACCTTTGGTTTTCAGAATCTCCGAGACTTTCATGGCGTGAATCCTTCCTTTGAAAATACTCGCTACAGCGAAGGACACGTCGATACGGCCGTCTGAGAGCCCTTTGGGAAGCTGCTCAAAAAGTTGACCTCACTGCCAGCAAGGCCCCAGCCCGGGTTGAGTGTTGCAACAGGGGTTGCCACCAAGGCAACACTCAAATCCAGATCAATGTTATCAAGTGTCCACGAACATTGAAACAGCAATGCCGGACGAGCCCTCGTTCAGACCGTTCTTGACCGGCGCTGCTTAGTTCACGACAGGCGGTCGAACGTATGAAAGTAGGTCTCGCGCCAGGCATGAATGGCCAGGAACCACTGCTTCAGGAAAACGAACCGTAGCTGGTTTTGGAACCATCGCTGCGAAACAGTGTGGAAGGCGAATCGAAAGATAACGGTGACGAAGAGTAGTAGGGTTCGCCATATTCGGCATTGATCATGGCGCCGAAGTGCCTGCCCCGGGCGTCCAGTGAACGCAGAAACCGGCCGTCGCTGAGAGCCGTCACCGCCCCGTCATCCACGTCCGGCACACAGAATTGGCTTCGATAGGTTGCGACGAGCTCTCTGTATTCAGTCCACACTGCGGTCACATCGAACACCAGGCTAGGCGAGAACGGCTGATGGATGCAGTAATGGAGCAGGCGTTCAATCCGGTGCGGCGTGCCGGTGCCCACCTTCGCGACACCTGAAAAGAATACCGCCCGCTTGATCAGACGAGCCGCTTCTTCATGATCGGGGTGACGGTCCTCGAAATGGGGAGCAAGCACAAGCCGCGGCTGCAGTTCACGCAGGCATGAGATGACGCCGGCTTCATGGTCCGGAACCATGCCAATCCGCGTGTCTGGGAAACCCAGACCTATCCTTGTCGTCAAGCCCAACTGTTCTGCAGCGGCAGTCTTCTCCCGATGCCGGACGGACGGCGTCCCCCGCGTGGATTTCTCGCCTTCGCTGAGATCGACAATGGCGGTCCTTAGTCCTTGCCGGGCGGCGAGCAGAAGCAGGCCGCCACAGCCGATTTCGGCATCGTCGGGATGGGGAGAAAAAGCAAGAAGGTCAATTGACATCCGGTTTGTAACGCCCGTTTTACGTGGCCAACGCAGCTAAACCCTGTTTCCGCAAAGGTAGGCGTAAAGCAGGCTGTCGAACTGCCCTGGAAAAACCTCCAAATCGGCCGGCACCAGGACAGGACACGGAACCATGCTCAAGACCTCTCGCATTGCCGTATTGAGGACCAGCATGTAAAGCGCGGAACTCTTGCCCGCGACCATGCCACTATAAAGATCATTGACCAGCACGGGCAATGAAATGTCCGGACTCCACTGAACGTTTCGGTCGAGTGCTTCCATTGTCAGGACTGTCTGCCCAAGTTCAAATCGGTGTTCACCACCACCACTATCTGTCGCACAGGCAAGTTTCGTGCATCCGTCAGTTTCCAGACGCAGCCGCAATCGCCTGCCATCCACCGGGCATTTCATGAACAGAGGCAGATAGTCCGCGGGCAACGGCTTGATCTGGGGATCGATGTCAAGTGCGCGAAGCAGCCGGATGCGCGTATTGACGACGTCGACGAACTGCCTTTGCCCGTTCAATATTGTCTCCAGAGCGGTGTGAAGCATACGGGATGCAATAAGATTCGAAACCAGGATAGGACGCGGTTCGAACGACAAGGTTTCGGCAAACAGAAAACCGGAAACGGCAAGGCTCAGATCTGCCAGCGTTCCGCCTGAATCCAGGATCGGTATCAACCGTTCAAACCGCTCCAGCCTGGTTCCCTGATCTCCAGGCATCTGGACAACCACATGCCGCATTCGGCTCAAGGCATCGTGGATACGATCCCTATCCAGCGCGATGAACCGGGTCTCATGACGTTCGCAACCGCCTGGCGCCAGCCGCACCGGCACTTTACCGTGACCCCCGGGCAGGTAGAGTCTTAGGCCAAGTTTGTCGGAAGCCGCTCGATCGGTATCGATCCAGATGAAATCGGACCGCACATTCGACATCCGGTCATCAAGGTCTCGCATGGCCTGCAGCTTGGCGACAACAGACGACTGGAAATCAAGATAGGTCTGCTGATGGACATATACCGGCAGGTTGTCTTGGCCGGTCTGTGCGGCTTCGCCGAACCGCGGAGGAGAGAGCAGCGCGGAAAATCTTTCCGCATCGTCGAAAATCATCTCTTTTTCAAGCAGCGCCCTGCCCGCTCGGGTCGATCGCAGAGCTATCAAGTCGCGCATCAGACCGGCGCGCGCCATTTCCTGCGCGCCCGTTCGGCTGTTTCAGAATAAAGATCTTCATACTGACCAACCACACGAGACTCTCGTAACCGCGCAGCTTGGCGAAGGGCGGCCGCACGCATTTTATCCAGTTTCACCGGCGCATCCAGCAGCGACAGCACCCGGGAAGCAGTCCTCTCAACCGCGCGCGGCTCGAACAGAATGCCGGAAACATCATCCTCCATCAGTTCGGGAACGCCTCCAACCGCCGTTGCCACGACCGCCAGGCCGCTGGCCATAGCTTCAAGCACCGCCAGACCGAAACTTTCCTGATTGCTGGTCGACAGAAAAAATGTGGCCTGTTGAAAATACATTGCCGGATCCGGACACACTCCAAAGTAACGAACAGCCGCCTTCGCTGGCGATCCATCGAGCATTGTTCTCAGGGCCGGAAGTTCGGGTCCATCGCCAACCAACCAGAGCTCTGCCTCGTTTTTTTCATAGATCCGGAGGAAAAGCCTGGCCAGAAGATCGACATCCTTGACCGCTCTGAAGTTGGAAATGTGAAGAAAGACCGGTTTCCCCTCCGCTCCCTTCCGCGGGCAGGTTGCCTCACCGTCGGGTTGGCCCGTCCAAGGCCAATCATCTTCGACGAAATTGGGTATGACACGAGGGGCCGGCCTCTCTGGCAGCAGGCGGTGGGAAAGTCCGTACATGAAACCCGACACTGTGGTCAGGTCTCCGGCGGCGGCAAGATCCCGGTCAAGCGACGCCAGGGCACTGGTGTCCTCGAGACAGCTTGTCAGGTCTGTGCCATGAAGGGTGCCGACCGTAACAGGCATCCGGTCACTCAGTCCCAAGGCGACCTGACGCAGAATACCGGCGAATGGCAGAGCGTAGTGAAAATGCAGAACGTCCAAAGATTGTCCCAGTAGTCGTTCCTTCAACATGAGCGCAAAATCGTTCCGGTCAATGTCCGTCCAGTCGCGGTAAAACGAACCGGACCTGGAGTCATCGTGCCGTTCGCCTCGGCAGGCATGTCGTTCGATATCCGGATTCAACGTCCAAGGCGGAACTTCGTAGGAAAACATGTGAACACCATGACCCCGTTTCGACAGTGCGTTGGCGAGACGGCATGCAACCCGCGTGCTGCCGCCCAGCGTGCCATGGCAGATCTGGCCGACGAGCAGTCTGCGTCCCAGTGATGGGTCATCGAGTTCCGCGTCCAAAAGCTTGTTCAATCCCGCCCCATTTCACGAACCAGACATCGGCGCAATGCGCTGACATAAAACTGAAGTATCCACGATTGCCGGGAAGTGAGAAACCAGGACTTTAACAAATCCCAGTGTTCGGACAGGTATTTGTTGTAATTGGCGAACGGCGCATGCGGTGTCAGCCCGGACGCTGGGTAGATTGTAATCTCTCCACCGTACAGACGGTCGCCGTTCGACAGGAAGTCAAACCGGGCATAATCCACACCCGCGCTCAGTACACGCGCATGGTCAAGGGCTTCTTGATAGATTTCAGGAATGTTGAAACCCTCCGGCAGCGCTGTATTTCGACCGTCTCCCGTCCAGACCTTCTCGATGGCTTTCCACCGGCTACCGTCCGGTCTGAAATACCCCTTCTGTTCTTTTCCTGTCTTGTTGTCTCGGATTACTTCGATGAACAGGGGTTGCTCGTCGACGGCATGAACGGAAATATCGAACAAATCGCCTTTCTGGCGCGTGGTGATAAATTTCTCGACAAAGAGTTTTCTCTCCGCATGTGTATAGGCCCACTCAAATTTTTGCTCGCCGAACGGCCTTTCCATCCAGGCATTGATCTGGTCCAGCGGCAATGGCTCCTGGCCGCCGACATTGCCGTGAAAGACATTCATGTCTGAACCATGGTTTGCCTTGATAACCACAGGCAGTGCCAGCACATCGTCCGGTATTTTCGACGCGTCCCGTCCGATCCACAACACCTTCGCCACATCAAGGTCCGGGCAGCGCTGCGCCAACAGGTCTTTGGTCGCCAGTTTGTCCGAAAAAGTCACAAACAATGGATTGTGGTCAAAGATTTTCCGCCAGAACATTTTTTCATTGTATCGCCTGGGCAAGGCAACATTCGGATAGTAGCCGACCTCACGCCGGAACAGCATGACATTGCGAGGGTATCGGAGGTAGGTAAGAAAATTCACCAACCAGAATATCGATCTATCGAACACGAGTTTCACAGACGTCTGGCAAGGGTCAAGAGAGAGAGAGACTCTTCAAGGACCAGGAGAGTACAGAACAGACTATCTTTTCGTGCGGCATCATTGGCGAAGAATGGCACGGAATGACCTTCAGGCCGGACTGGACTGCCAAGAGGCCATTCGCTGCGTTCGGTTTGGTTGTTTGTCATTGTGTGCCATTATGCTTATGCCATCATGAAATTCTACAAGAGATACCCGCAGTTGCCGGGATGAAAGTACAACATTGAGGATAATTCTAGCCGCCGCGATCCTGTTGGTCTCGATGGGCCTGGCCCAGGCCGGAAAACGCGTTGCGCTGGTCATAGGCAATTCCGACTACGAAGCGATCTCACGCCTGAGCAACCCGAGCAACGATGCCCTGCTGATCGCATCGACCCTGAATGACGTCGGTTTTGAAGTCGTGGCGGCAATCGACGTCAACCGCCGTGAAATGGGTCGTGCCGTGAAGAAATTCGGCAAAGCCCTGAGGCAGGCGGGAAAGGATGCGGTCGGGTTATTCTACTTTGCCGGTCACGGCATTCAGGCGCAGGGCGTCAACTACCTCATTCCCCTGGCAGCACAGATTGAAGACGAAGCGGATCTCGATCTCGAAGCCATCAGTGCCTCCGATGTCCTGCGCCAGATGGAAACGGCCGGCAATGGCCTCAACATCGTCATTCTGGACGCCTGCCGCAACAACCCGTTGAAGGGCGTCACCCGTTCCAGCAGACGCGGGCTGGCTCGGATCACGGCAGTTTCCGGATCACTGATCGCATTTGCTGCAGCACCGGGACAGGTCGCTTTTGATGGTCGCGGTGGCAATTCTCCATTTACAACAGCGCTTGCCAAAACGATCCGCGAACCGGGCCTAGCCGTCGAGCATGTCTTCAAGCGGGTGCGCGTCACGGTTGAAGAGGTTACTGGTGGTGCGCAGACACCTTGGGAAGAATCGTCTCTGCGCGGCGATTTCTATTTCGTACCGGAAGCAGCCGATCCCGAAACCGGTCTCGATGTGACGCCCAGGAAGGACAAGACGCTGGAGGTGGCAGCCCTCACACCGGCAACGTCGGAAGATCTGTTGTCACAGACAACACAACGCGGCGCTACAACCGATGGCTCCGCGCTGGAAGAACCGGAAGACCTGTCTGGGCAATCCTCACAGTATGCTTCACTGGCTGAGAGTTCAGCCCCCGATACGGCCGCAGAAATGGTGGCCTTGGGCCGCCGATACGAGACCGGCGAAGGTGTCGTGCAGAGCTATCTCAAGGCGGCACGCTGGTACCGCGAAGCCGCCAACAGCGGTCATGCGGAAGCGAAATACCGGCTCGGGGTTTTGTACTATCGCGGTCTCGGCGTCGGGCGAAGCTGGACGGAAGCATCGATTCATATTCTCGATGCTGTCGCACTCAATCATGACCCCGCCGTCAAGTCGTTGATCAGGGCTGATACGCGTCCCGATCAAGAGTTTCTCAAGGCGGTCCAGAGGCGTCTGAAAACCCTGGGGCTTTATCGCGCCAGGATCGACGGCAAATGGGGACCTGGCAGCCGCAACGCCGTTCTGGCCCACGCGGGTCGCCTCGCCGTGCCCGACAAGACCGAGACGCTGTCACCACCAAAACGCCGGACGAAGACCAAGCCGAAGAAGACACACAAGCAGCGGAAGACACAATCGGGCAAGACCCTCGGCACCGGTTGTGGCAAGTGCTGGAGACAAAACGACCTCAAACTAAGGCGTGTTTGCGGCTACCAGTACCGGACGCTGAAAGCCAACAATCAGTGTCGTTGAGTTTCATACCCCACCCGCTCGGTGTGGCATCGACAATCACCGGACCCTATTGCCCGCAGACGCATCAGGATGCCTGAATTCGTCAATTCGAATAGCTGATGTCGAATTTTCGATTATTCAGGATACCAAATCTACGCGATCATACTTTTTGAGATAGCATGCCGACGGCCAATTTTCGCGAGCTGTTTCCTGTGGGAAATTTGCCCGGGACGGCTTTTTGTTCGATCCCAATCCATTTGCGATTGGTATGTCCTGGGAGGGAAGAAAATGAAACACAAACTGCTCATGGGTTTGGCAGCTTCGCTTTGTCTAACGGTTCAGGCGCAGGCCGCAGACAAGATCAAGATCGGCTTCGTGACAACACTCACGACGCCGGCAGCAGCCATCGGCAACGAAATGATGAATGGTGTAAATCTTGCTCTGCAGCATATCGATGGCAAGATGGCCGGCGTTCCGGTCGATCTCATTGCGGAAGATGACGGATTTCGTCCCGAAGTCGGCAAGCAGAAGACCGAAAAACTCGTTGCCAAGGACAATGTCGATTTCATCACCGGCTTTATCTGGTCGCATGTTCTGCTTGCCTCACAGAAAACCGCGCTAGACGCGGGTAAATTTCTGATCTCCGCAAATGCCGGTCCCTCTCAATTGGCCGGAAAGCTGTGCAACAAGAATTTTTTCAGTGTCTCCTGGCAAAACGATCAGACGCCGATGGCCATGGGGGAATACCTCAACCAGAATAACGTCAAGTCACTCTATGTGATGGCCCCGAACTACGCGGCTGGCAAGAACATGGTGACCGGCCTGGAGCGGACCTTCAAAGGCAACATCGTCGGCAAGGATTTGACCAAGTGGGGCAAGGACGCCCAACTCGATTTCTCCGCCGAACTGGCAAAAGCGTCAAAGTCAGGCGCAGACGGCCTCTACGTGTTTTATCCCGGCAAGGCCGGAGGCACTTTCCTGAAGCAATACCAGCAAGCCGGGCTGGAAAAGAAACTTCCGCTTTATACCGTCTATACAATTGACGGACTTTCATTGCCGAAGCTGCAGGCAGCAAACATAACAAGCGTATTGGGATCACAGCAGACCAACTATTGGAGCCCCGATTTCGACAATCCGCAGAACCAGCGCTTTGTGGCCGACTACAAGAAGGCGTACGGCAAGTATCCCTCTCAGTATGCCGCCCAGAGCTATGACGCGATCTTCTACATCAAATCCGCCGTAGAAGCCGTCGGAGGAGACCTGAAGGACAAGGACAAGGTTCGCGCTGCCCTTATGAAAGCTGATTTTCCATCGGTGAGAGGCAACTTCAAGATGGGGTCCAACCACTTTCCGATTCAGAATTTTTATCTGCGCAAAGTGGTTGAGGACTCGGAAGGTGTCTGGACACTTCAAACTGTGAAGACAGTCATGAAGGACCATCAGGACTCCTATGCATCGCTCTGCAAGATGTAGCCCTGCGGCTGGGTAGGAGACCTCACAGGCAGATGTTTGACCCACTCGACAGTGCCTTCCTGGCAGATCCGTATCCTGTCTTGGCACGAGCGCGCGAAGAATCGCCGGTGTTTTACTGCGACGCCATAGACATGTGGATCGTAACGCGCCACGAGGATGTCGAGCATGTGTTCCTGAACCCTGCCATTTTTTCGGCATCGATTGCACAGGCGCCACTTCTGCCTCTGTGCGAGAAGGCAATAGGCATCCTGAAGGCCGGTTTCAGAATTCAACCCGTAATGTCGAACTTCGACCCGCCAGGCCACACGCGCATTCGCCGCCGACTGGCCAAGGCATTTTCAACCAAAAGGATGAAACTGCTGACGCCCATCATCGAGGAGCGCTGTGCCGAAATCCTCGATGGTCTGGGCAACCGATCCAGCGCCGATCTGGCCCGTGAGCTCTGCTACCCACTGCCTGCTCTGACGATCTTCACGATGATTGGCTTTCCCGATGACGACGCGGACAAGATCAAGGGATGGTGCGCAGACAAGCTGGTCGTGAATTGGGGACATCCGGACGAAGCGGCTCAGATCAGAGCGGCTGAAACCATGGTTGCCTTCTGGGAGTACTGCGAGTCCTTTGTCGAACACCGGCGAAACAATCCCGGAAACGATCTGACAACAGACCTGATGCAGGGCGAGGACATGTCAGAACCGCTTACCGATAGGGAGATTGCAAGCATCATTTTCGGACTCAGTTTTGCAGGTCACGAAACCACGACGAACCTTGCAACCAATTGCATTCGCACAGTTATCGAAAAAGATCTCTGGTCGGTTCTGAGGAGTGACCGAGACCTCATACCCGGTGTTGTCGTGGAAACCCTGCGATACGATTCCTCCGTGGTGGCCTGGCGAAGAATAGCCACGGAAGATACGACAATTGGATCTGTCGATGTCCCCGAGGGTGCAAAACTGATGTTGTCCATGGGGGCGGCGAACCGCGATCCCAACGTCTTCCCCGACCCAGATAAATTTGACCCCAGCCGGGACAATTCCCAGAGTCACCTCTCCTTCGGAAAGGGTATTCACTTTTGCCTCGGCGCGCACCTGGCGCGAATCGAGATCGACATAATTCTCCAGCAAATGCTGGACCGCTATGTCGACGTCGCCCTTGAGAAAGAGGGGCCATTTGAGTTTCCCCCAAACATTTCATTCCGGGGCCCGGTCTCACTCTCCGTCCGATGGAATGCTGCCTGAAGCCCATCCCTTCCGAACGTGTCCAGTTTCTCTTGCCGAATTCATTTAAACGTAAGAGGCATCTTGTCGATGGCATGAATCGCGTTGTTTGGTCTCCATTCGACGACACCGGCGAAATCGATGGAGTCGACTTTCGTCGCTATGGCAGTCAGCAACGCCCTGCCCTCAGCCCGTGCAATGTTCTGCCCGACACAGCCGTGTATGCCGACGCCCAAGGCAAGATGGCCCTGCGGCCTGCGGGTGATGTCGAACCTGCCGGCATCCGGCCACTGATCTTCATCAAGGTTTGCCGATCCGAGACAACACAGGATCTTCGTGCCTTCTTCGATCTCCACGTCGGAGACTTTCGTGTTGATCTGGGCTGTGCGACAAAAGGAATGGACGGGCGATGTGATCCTCATGACCTCCTCGAAGGCGGGAAGACTCAGTTCCGGATCCGCCTTCAGTCTCCGGAACTCATCCGGATTGTTTGCAAAGCACCACATGGCATTGCCGAACGCCGTAACCGTGGTATCGATGCCTGCAGAGAGCAGGGAACGGACCAGCATGCCTGCCTCGTCTTCCGAGATTTCCTGCCTGTCCGCAGCTTCGTAAATCGCGGCGCCAATGCCATCATCCCGAAGGTTCTCCCGCTTGCATTGTTCGGTAATCCAGGGAACGATCTCAGGCCCCTTGGCCATTGAATTCCGGCGCAGTTCGTTGTCTGGACCGAGCGCGTTGAATACCATGGCTCCATAATCCACAAGAAACCGCTTGTTGACATTCTTCATGCCTACCGCATCGGGAAATACAGTCGTGGGGTAGGCCTCCGCAAGGTCGACGACCCCATCAAATGTGCCCTGTTCGAGTAGTTGATCGACAAGCTTCTCCGCCGCTGCCGTGAATCGATCGACAAGAGCGCGTACCGCACCGGGGGACAGAGCTCGTGTAATCGCCCTGCGCGTCTGTGTGTGACGGGGCGGATCCACTTCCAGCACAATGCTGGCGGGCCGCCAGGGTTTCTCCAGACTGAAGTCCTGAAGCCCTACGCCGCGCGACGAGACAAAGCGTTCCCAGTCCGAGAAAACCTCCTTCGTCTCATTGTGCCGGCCGCAAACCAGGATCGAGTATTTCGGGATGTAGGCAAACGGGCCTTTCGAGCGCAGTTCCGAATAGTAGGGTTCCGGGTTGGCGAGCACGTCCTCGTCGTAGGGATCGATATCCCATACCGGCACGTCCTTCGGCGGTTCGACGAATTTATGGCCTTCGATCATCTTCATGGGGACTCTCCTCTTGCCGCCGAACATTCACACAACCGGTATTTTGTCACGATACCTGAATTGCGCAAACACGCCGGCCCTTCGACCATCGAACATTGCGGCGGCATGTCAACACATTGAGTTCGTTTCGGATCGTACCGTCAAGGATATCCGAATATAGAAACTAACTCGACATTGATATAGGTTTATGGCATATCAAGCGCATGTCAAAAGCCCGCCCAGGAATCGAAATATCCGAGAGAATTCTCACCCGGGTGAAGCTCAAGCAGCTTCGCCTGATAATCGCCATTTGCGACCATACCAGTCTGCTTCACGCAGCCAAGGTACTCAACATTTCGCAACCAACAGCGACCAAGCTTCTCCAGGATCTGGAGATCGATCTCGGTGTCACCCTGTTCGAGCGCACCAATCGTGGCGCCTTTCCCACAAGCTATGGAAAGGCCCTGATCCGCCACGGCAGGCTGGTTCTGGCCCAATTGTCCCACGCCGCCCAGGAACTCGACGATCTTGTGGAGGGCACCGGTGGCCGCATCGTTGTGGGCACTCTGCTGGCGGCATCGGCGATTCTTCTGCCCGCCACGATTGCCCGTATCCGCGAGCAACGGCCCAATGTGTCGATTGCCGTTACCGAGGGCACGAATGAACGGTTGATCCCGGCATTGCATGACGGCAAGCTGGACTTGGTTGTCGGACGGTTGCCGCAATACCGATACCGTCACGATCTCGTGCAGGAGGCCTTGTACGACGAACCCATTTGCGTGGTGGCCCGCGCCGGCCATGAACTGGCCGGACCCGACCCAGCAACAACGGAAGCAGTTCTGGCAACGAGGGAGTGGATACTACCGCCGCCCGACACCACATTGCGGCGCCAGATTGACAAGCTGTTTCACGACCGGGGTGTGGCGCCCCCATCAAATCCTCTGGAATCAATTTCTTATCTGACCAACAGATATCTGATCCTGAACACCGATATGGTCGGGATATGGCCTTATCATGTGGTGCAGGATGATATCGAGCGCGGACGCCTGGCGGTATTGCCGCTGGAATTGACCGGGGCGTCTCAACCGGTCGGGGTTTGCCTGCGAAATGAGGACGGTTTGTCTCCGGCGGCACAGGCGTTTCTCGGCTGTCTGCGCGAGACCGCCACCGATATGGTGGCCCGGGGGATCCTTTGAGTTCTGTCGTCGAAGGGCGCGGGTCAGACTGCAAACCCGGCACGCCGGTTGCCGATCGCCCGCAGCAGGCTCATGGCCGCCAGCGCCGATGTGCGCGGGTTTTCCGGCAGGGCATTGCCCTCGATCTCAAACCGGAATCGGCCAAAGGACCCTTCGGCGATCACCACATGCTGGTTGCCGCCCACCGCAGGGTCGGCGATCAGCCGCACCTGAGTGTCTTCCAGCCCAAGGCCGGCCATGGCCACGGCGGCTGCAACATTGGCATTCTTGGGGTAGTGCATGGCGGCATCCCGGGCGGATCCATTGAAGTGCTCAAATGCCTCATCAAGGCTGGCAAGATCAATCTTGTCTTCAGCCGGTGTTCCCGTCCAGCTCAACGGCGGTTTGCGCCCCTCATAGGTTACCGAATCAAGTCCACCCCACCGTGCGGCCGCCAGGGCATCGATACCGCCCAGAGCGCCCGGCACCAATTCCAGCCTGGCGTTACCACGCTGCGCAGCATCGGCAAGAGCGGCAGCAACGTCAGGATTGGCCAACGCGCCCACCGAAACAGTGACGACATCGATACCTCGTTCCAGAAGTGCCGCCCCGTGGGCAATCAGGCCTTCGTGACCGGCACATTCAACAGCCAGGTCAACAGCGTCTTCAATCTGGCTGACCGAAGTCACCGCTTGCACCGCACCGCCGAGCGCATCACAGGCGGCCTGTTCCCGGCCGTCACGGCAAATCACAAAGGCGAGGTGAACTTCCGGATCGTCCCTGAGATGGCGCGCCACATATCGGGCGATCGCCCCGTTCCCGACAATTGCAAGTCTCAACATATGTCACTCCGCAGTTTCCAGGGGCCTGCCGCAGCTGCAGCCAGCACTGAGTCCTCTTATAGCAACACGAAACCCTGCCCACGGTATGCAATTTCACCATATCCGCTTGCCGCCATTTTAATTGAGGTCGCAAAGCAATTACCGGAAACTGGTGCCCGATCTTTGATGTCCAATCTGCCTTGGCCACTCTGGTCCCTGTAGCCTATCTGCAAAGATGATGAGTTCCGGAGATGACTGTGAAAAGGGACCTGCCAACAGTTCGCTGGATCGGCCGGACTTTGGTCCGGCGCGAAGACGAACGTCTGGTGCGTGGTGAGGGCAAATTCGCCGATGATGCCGACGCCCAAGGGTGTTTGCACGTGGCGTTCGCCAGAAGTCCGCATGCCCACGCAACGATCACAAGCCTGGACACCGTGTCGGCACAGGCGGGTCCGGACGTGGTCAGGGTCTTGACAGGCACGGATGTGGCCCACTTGAACGGCCCCCCGCCCAATGAACTGGTTGAGGGCATGGTATTTCCCGACATGCCTATCCTCGCCCGGAACAAGGTTCTGGCTGTGGGACAACCGGTCATGGCGATTTTCGCCAGATCCCGTGCTGCAGCAATGGATGCCATAGAAGAGGTTTCGGTCGATTACGATGCGTTAGCCCCTGTCCCGGATCATACCGTCTCGCCCGACACGCCCGACCTCTTTGAGTCAATCCCCCGTAACCAGGTCTTGGAGCAAACCCGGACGACTGGGCAGAACAGGCAGGTATCCGCCAGCACTGAATTCAGGGTTTCCGCATCGGTGCAACATTCCCGCCTGGCGCCAACATCGCTTGAGCCCCGCGGAATATACGTGGAATGGCGCGCGAACACTGAATCCGTGCACATCCGGCTTTCGACACAGACCCCCCACCGCGCCCGCAAGGACCTGGCAAAAATTATTGGCGTTGACGAGACCAGGATCAGCGTCACCGCCGTGGATGTCGGTGGAGCCTTCGGCATGAAGGCTTCCCTCTATCCTGAAGAAATCTTGGTGGCATGGTCGGCTTTCCACTTGAAGAAGTCCGTGAAATGGGTGTCGACCCGCAGTGAAGATCTGCTGGCCGCAACCCATGGACGCGGCGCTGCGACCCGTGGTGAGGTGACCTGTTCCGCGACGGGAAAAATCGAGTCTCTCGAGGCAACCGTTGAAGCACCCCTGGGGTGTTGGCTGCCCTACAGTGCGGCGGTTCCAGCCTGGAACGCAGGCCGCATCCTGCCCGGACCCTACGATGTCGACACAGTGTCCGCCACAACCAGCGCTCATCTGTCAAATACCGCCCCGGTCGGAATCTACCGCGGCGCAGGCCGGCCTGAGGCGGCCTTGCTCATGGAACGTCTCGTTGACAAGGCAGCCCATGCCTGTGGTCAGGATGCCATGGCATTCCGACGCCACAATCTCCTGGCTTCAGACCGTTTCCCCCTGGCACGAAGCGACGACGTCGTGCTCGATTCCGGTCAGTATACGGCTGCCCTCGACAAGGCCTGCGAACTGAGCGGATATGATCAGTTGAGACGCGACCAAGACACCCGGCGCGAACGCGGTAAACATGTAGGCATCGGCATCTCGTGTTACATCGAACCAAGCGGTCGAGGCTGGGAAAGTGCCCGGATTCGGCTGGAGAAGGATGGCCGGTTCACCCTCATGACCGGATCAAGCGCGCAAGGCCAGGGTCGGGAAACGGCTTACGCACAGGTTGCCGCTGACGTGCTTGGCATCAACCCCGAAGACATTACCGTACGGCATGGAGACACCGACACATGCCCGGCCGGCATCGGCGCACTGGCAAGCCGCAGCACCGCGATCGGCGGCAGCGCGGTTCATGCTGCAGCCCATGACCTGATTGCCCGGGCGGAGGTCCGTGTCGAATGCGCGAACTGGGCAGACGTTGCCGATCGCGCCCAAACCCCGTTGGAGGGAGATGCGATTTTCGAAACCCCGTCGGAGGCGTGGGGCTTTGGATGTTATGTTGCCGTAGTCAATGTCGACATTGAAACCGGTGTGCTCGAGGTCGAACACATCTGGTGTGTCGACGATGCCGGTGTCATCGTCAATCCCCTTCTGGCGGAAGGCCAGATTGTCGGCGGCATTGCCCAGGGGTTGGGAGAAGTTATGATGGAACGCATCGTTTACGATGAGGAGGGCCAGCTCCTAACCGGTTCGTTCATGGACTACGCCCTGCCCCGTGCCACCGACATGCCTCCCGTCACTCTTGCAAATCTGGAGACACCGGCGCCGTTCAACCCGCTTGGCGCCAAGGGTTTGGGCGAAGCCGGAACGATCGGCGCGCCACCTGCCATCCTCAACGCAGCGGTCGACGCCTTACGTCCGCTTGGTGTCGAGGACCTCCAGATGCCGTTGACAAGTGAAACCATTTGGCAGGCAATACGCTCAGCCTCGAAGGAAAGACCAAGCTCATGAATTACAGCAAACAGGACGCCAAGGCCTATTCACGGCAAAACATGAAGGGTATCTGGGCGGCCGCTCTCACCCCCTTCAGGTCCGACTTGAGCATTGATGAAGACGGCTTTCGCACCAACATCCGGCACTGGGTTGACGACCTCAAACTCGACGGCTTGTTCATCTCCGGCAAGCAAGGCGAATTCTTTTCCATGTCGATCGAGGAACGCAAGCGCACATTCGAAATCGCCGTGGAAGAAACCGGCGACGCCTCAAACACCATCATGTCGTGCTCTGACCAGAATCTCGACACCGTCATCGACCTTGCCCGCCATGCCCAAACCGTTGGCGCCGACTACATTGTCGTGCATGCCCCGATCCTGCATTTTCTCTCGGATGTCGACGATACGGTCTACGAGTACTACCGCCACATCGCCGATCAGGTCGACATCGGCATCGCCATGTGGAGCCATCCCGACAGCGGTTACCTGATGAGCCCGGAATTGTGCTCGCGCGTGGCCGACCTGCCCAACATTGTCGCCATCAAGTACAGTGTTCCCCGCGACATGTACGCAGAACTTACCAGGCTTGCCGGCGACCGCATCCTGGTCAGTACGGCCGCCGAGCACGAATGGCTCGACAACATCATCGACCTGGGGTGGCAGCTCTACCTGTGCTCGTCGCCGCCCTATCTGCTTCAGTCGAAAGCTGACCAGCGCATGCGCGAGTACACCGATCTTGCCCTGGCCGGCGACACCGAAAAGGCCCGTGCCGTGAGCGCTAGCCTGGCCCCGGTTCGCGACGCCCTGAAGGCCACACGCCCCGGCGGCAAGCCCCAGGCCCATCAGAAATACTGGCAGGAACTGCTGGGCCAGGCCGGCGGCCCGGTCCGGCGGCCCCTGCTGCAGCTCACCGAAGCAGAACGCACCGCCACACGGGCTGCTTTTGAAGCTTGTGGCCTAACCACATAAACCGTTCCCCCGGAGTCCAACCGCAACCACTTCAGACCGCAGCATCAAAATTGGATCCCGGATCGCGATTCGCTTGTTCGAGAAACGGAAGGGCTCGGACGCCTCACAAACACTGACACAACCTTCTGGAATCGAGAATCGCGGCGTGGATGTTCCGGCTTGCGACCGCATCGCCAACCCGAAAGAGCGCATAGCTGCCTGCCGGAGGCGCGGGCTGCGGTTGTCCGGATAGCAGCAACTCGTAGTCCACGTCCCCTTTGTTGGAAGAACCCTCACGCAACTCCTGGAACAGATCGTCCAGCGGAATCGTACCGTGCTCGACGACGATGTGATCGACGGTTCTCTCAATCTCGAGGCCGCCATAGTCGTTCTCAAAAATGGCCTTGAGCTGATTGCCGGCCCTCTCGATCCGGATCATCCGGTGATCAGGTGTCACGGTGACGCCCTTTTCATGAAACCGCTGCAGATACATCGGAAAGTTCGACGACCCCATTTCCGCACAGGCATGCCGATCGGGTGTTACCAGTTCCAGGTCGACACCGTCACCGGCCATGTGATCGATGGTGGAGGCCGCCTGGTGCTGGCCGTGGTCGTCATAGAACAGAACCTTGCCGGAGAGTTTTGTTCCCCCCAACACATCCCAGGTGCTGAGGCACGGTTCGGCACCGTCGACGATATCCGTATCCGGCAGGCCACCGGTTGCGACAATGACCACGTCGGGCGCTTCGGCAAGCACATCCGGGGCATCCGCAAAACTGTTCCACCGAACGTCGATCCCCAGATGGTCTACTTCCGAGCTGAGCCAGTCCGTAATACCGATCAGATCCTTGCGCGCGGACGCCTGCGCCGCCAGTCTCACCTGTCCGCCCAGCTCGCTGTTGGCCTCGAACAACACCACATTGTGCCCGCGTTCCGCCGACACCCGGGCGGCCTCCAGGCCGGCCGGTCCACCGCCGATGACAACGACCTTGCGGCCGGGCGACGAAGACGGCTCGATCGCCTGCGCCACGGTTTTTTCCCGACCCGTCGCCACATTGTGGGCACACAGCGCTTCGCCTTCGCCATAGATGCGGTCGATGCAATAGCCCGCCCCGACGCAAGGGCGGATGCGGTGCTCGTCCCCGGCTGTCATCTTGTTGACCAGATAAGGATCCGCGATATGCGCGCGCGTCATGCCGACCAGATCGAGCAGCCCTGCCTCGACCGCATAACGCGCCGTTGCCAGGTCTGATATCCTTGTGGCGTGAATGACCGGCAGTCTAAGGTCCTGCTTAAATTTGCCGGCCAGTTGCAACCACGGCGCCATTTTCTGAAACATTGCCGGCACCGCATAATTGGCGAGCATGTATTCCGTATCCGAACGTCCCACATTCATGTTGAAGAAATCGATGCAACCGCCCGCCTCCACCATGTGCAGGGACTCAAGGGACTCATCAGCCTGAAGCCCGTCCTTCAGTTTGCTGTCCATTTCCACCCGGGCGCCGACGATGAAATCGCTGCCGACGGCTTCGCGGACTGCCTCGTAGATCTCGAGCATGAACCGCGCACGGTTGGCAAGCGACCCGCCATAGCCATCGGTACGCTTGTTGGTATCAGGCGACAGGAACTGGCCGGGCAGATGGCCGTTCTGCAGGATCTCGATACCGTCGAGCCCGCCCTCCTTGCACCGCACTGCCGCCGATGCGTAATAACCGATCACGCGCTTGATATCCGAGACATCCATCGCCTTGGGGAAACCCCGGTGCGCCGGTTCCCGGACACGCGACGGCGCCACGATCGGCAGCCAGTCGGCCACGTTCCAGGTGGTCCGCCGGCCCAGATGCGAAATCTGACACATCAGGCGGCAGTCATGAGCATGCACCCGCTCGGAAAATTTCTGAAAATGAGGAATAATGTCGTCGACACCGACATTGAGTTGACCAAACACCGACGGTGAGTCCGGCCCGACACAGGATGATCCGCCGAACATGGTCATGCCGATACCACCGCGTGCCTTCTCTTCATGATAAAGCTGGTAGCGTTCCTTTGGCATGCCGTCTTCCGCGTAAGACGGTGCATGCGCCGTGCTGACGATCCTGTTCTTTATCGTCAGGCCCTTGAGCTGAAACGGCTGCAGCAACGGGTCTGTTGACGCCTTGATTTGGTCTGCTTCCACGGGTGTTCTCCAAATTTTCGTGCCGGACGACCAGCCAACTCTGAAGCCGGGCGGTGAATTTGTCCAGAGCCTGAAAAACAGGCGCAATCTGCTGTCCGATTTCTGCCTGAAGGGCGTCCCCGTTTCATCAAATGTCGCTTGTGTGCATCAGATTTGGCAATGTTTGCATCAATAAACACTGAGACCCAATTTTGGTCTTCGGCTTTCCGAGCGCCCTGTTCGAACACTGACCTGGAATGGACCAGACAAATGTATGCCTTGCGACTGTTTGCCGTCCGGCACTCCCGTGCCTTCCAAAAGATCTATCAGGTTTTCGAGGCAAGCATGGTTGCCATGGATCCGGTGTTTCAGAAGATCGGTTACGAACGACTGGAAAAGCCGATGTCCGTGGTCGAGAGCGGCGTCAAGGGCCTGCTCTTCGATTGCAAGATGTGCGGTCAATGCGTGTTGTCGTCGACCGGCATGTCATGCCCCATGAATTGCCCAAAGAATCTGCGCAACGGTCCGTGCGGTGGTGTCCGCGAAGACGGCAATTGCGAGGTCAAACCCTGGATGCGATGTGCCTGGGTCGAGGCCTGGGATGGCGCCACACGCATGAAGGACGGGCTTGACCGCATTTCCGTGGTCCAGCCCCCTGTCGACCGATCTATCGAGGGCTCCTCAAGCTGGCTCCGGGTTGCGCGTGAAATAGCAGCAGAGAAGCGCCAATTGAAACAGTCCGGTGAGAAATCGCGGTTTGCCCTGGCAAAGGCCTTCTCAAAGGCCCGGGGCATTGAGCCGACGTCTGCCCCGATCGCGGAGGAACCCAGCACGGCGCTCGCCGATCATGCAGTTGGCGAACGCTCATCGAAATTCACCGCTACCGAAGATGGGGAACAGGCGAAATGATCAAGCTTCATGACCTCGACCCCTACGATCCCATCGAGATGCCGTTGCCGACGCCCCCTGAGGGTCATAAGTCAGCATCGATTCTGGAACGCACGCTGCGCAAGGGCTGGTTTGCGGTAACCGCTGAACTGAACCCCCCGGACTCCGCCGACCCCCGTGACGTGCTCGCCGCCGCTGAACCGCTCAAGGACGTCACCGACGCCATCAACGCAACCGACGCTTCCGGTGCCAACTGCCACATGTCGTCCATGGGCATCTGTTCGATCCTGTCGCGTTACGGCCTGGGAACCGTCCTGCAGATTTCCTGCCGCGACCGCAACCGCATCGCCATCCAGGGCGACGTCCTCGGCGGCGCGTCCATGGGTGTGGGCAATGTTCTTTGTCTGACCGGTGACGGTGTCGCGGTTGGTGACCAGCCAGGTGCCAAACCCGTGTTCGATTTCGACGCCCTGTCCCTGCTGCGCACCTTGAAGACCATGCGCGACGACGGCACATTTCTGTCAGGGCGAAAGCTCTCGACGCCGCCCAACATTTTTCTGGGCGCGGCGGCAAACCCATGCATCCCACCGTTGCAGTTCCGCGCCGACCGCGTGGCCAAGAAGGTTGCTGCCGGCGCCGACTTCATCCAGACCAATTATGTGTACAACATCGAGGTCTTCCGCGAATTCATGAAACGCGTGTGCGATCTCGGCCTGCACGAAAAGGTCTTTATCCTGCCTGGCGTCGGCCCGCTCGCATCGGCCAAGGCCGCCCGCTGGATGCGCGCCAACGTGCCTGGCATCCACATCCCCGACGACATTATCGACCGTATGGAACGTGCCGAAAAACCGGGCCTGGAAGGGAAGAAACTGTGCGTCGACCTGATCGAACAGATCCGGGACATCGAGGGCGTCGCCGGCGTCCACATCATGGCCTACCGGCGCGAACACCTCGTCGGCGAGATCATCGAGGACACCAAGATCCTGGCCGGCCGGGCTGTCGAAAGGGTCACCGAACCTACAACTTGAGGATTTCTTCCGTAGGCAGGACGGTGGCGAATTCACCATGCAGATTACATAATGTAACGGAGTGGATCTGTTCTGCACTGTGGTCTACCCCATCGGGTCCGACGGCGCCGTAGGCCCAGACCGCATCCGACGCATAGATAGTATCAAACCCAAGGTTGCCGGCAGAACGCGCCGTTGATTCAGCACAGTGGTTGGCGGTGGCACCGCACACAATTAATCGCTCGAAGCCATCTGCACGCAGATCGGCCTCCAACGATGTGTTGTTGAATGCGCTGGCAACGGTCTTGACAACCAGCCCTTCGCCTTCAACAGGCGCTGCGAAGGGTTGAACCACAGCACCGGGAGCATCGGCGTGAAACGGATCGGAAGGATCCAGGCCATGGTGATGAACATGAATGACTTTGTCACCACGTTTGCGGAACGTGCTCAAAAGCGTCTTGATGTTCCCTTCGGCTTGCCGACAGGAACGGGAAGCTCCGGCTTCATCGTCATGCACAAATGCCATCTGCACATCAATCACGAGGAGTGCGGTTTTCATGGCCGGTTTTCCTTTCCCTAGGTCAGGATGAATTATGGTTGAATCAACCATAATTCATAAAACCTGATCGCTCTCACTATCTGGAGCGGGATGCGGGCGGAAAACCGCACACACTTTTCCTCATCCCGCTCTAGGCGTTGGTCCGGGTTGCGAGGATCTCTTCGACCCGTGGACCGTAGATGCGGATGTTGATGTCGTCGCTTATTGTTCGGTCAGGTTGCTCGTCATACGTCATGATGGCGGTTACCCTCGGGCGTTGGCCCTCAACTTCGGTCACCCCATGCAGTGAGTAACCACCCCTGAAGAGAGTGAAAGCACCGGCACCGCGGGTGAACATCCGGGCACCGGATAAATCACCTGAAAGAAGCCTGTCGACCGCCTCACGATCCTCTGAATCGTCGGTCCGGGAGTTGGGCAGGAACGCGAATTCCCCGCCGCTTTCTGCCGCCTGCAACAGCAGGGTGACAGTGCATTCCGTGGTGTCATAATGCCACGCATGCCAGCTTCCAGGCTGTAGGGCCACAATGTTCAGGGCTTGAAATTCGTCGGCACAACGAAAGAGAACCGGTTTTTGCTGCACGCGTCTGACAAACTCTGTGAGGGCGTCTGACGAATAAAGCTGCTTCACCAATGTGCTGTCCGGAATCTGATCATCCGCCAACTGCACGGCCCGGTGTACATATTCCTTGCCGCGTGGATCGTCCTGCGGTCGCGACGGGTCAACCGCACCTTGGTAGATGTTGCGTCTTATAGTCAGGGTCGGCGCCGATGGAAGCAACGCGTTCGCTTCTCCCGCCAGCATCTCCAGAGCGTCGGCCCGGATGAAGCCGTCCAGATTGCACCAGCCGTGTTCTGCCATATGCGCCTGGCAGTCCTTCAGAAATTCCGCACCAAGCCCCCGGTCGAGATCGCCAATTGGGTAGCGATCCAGATCAACCAGGTTCAGCGACATATTAGTCCGGGTATCCAAAGTGGTGTGATCCATCGTTTGTCCCTCTGCTGAAAGAATGGCATTTCAAAACCGGAAAACGATCCGGATAACGCTTGCCATCACAGTGATGATTGCGCTGAGATAAGTGAAATGAAACAATACCTACTCATGAACATAAGATTTTTATGGCAAGTGCATGACCAAGAACATAAACCTAAACTGGTTGCGTACCTTCGAAACGGCTGCGCGACATCTGAGTTTTACGGCAGCCAGCCAGGAGTTGGGCCTGACGCAAACAGCGGTCAGCCAGCACATCAAGGCACTGGAACTCAAACTTGGACACAGACTGTTTGTCCGGCGTCCCAGGAGTTTGGAACTCACCGACATTGGCGAAGCGTACCTGCCGTCAATTCGCGAGGGTCTTGAAACCATCACTCTCTCGACCAACGGACTGTTCGGCCCGGACCTGACAAGCAATGTTGTCATACGCGCGTCGATGGCGTGTATTGTTTGGTTGTCGTCGAAACTGGAAGACCTGCAGTCACAGCATCCCAAGATTGGCGTCAAATTCGTGACGTCGATCTGGCCGGGGATGTCGGATAAGAACTCAGCTGATATCGATATCATCCTGGCCCCTCAAAAACACGCGGGCCATCGCCTCGAAAAACTGTCCGACGAGTTCATTGTCCCCATCTGCGGGCCGAAAACATCAGTTTCGGTTTCAGGTGTCCATGATCTGCCGAAGCTCAGCCCGATTCATATCCTTGGTTTCGATGATCACTGGGCGCGTTATCTCGCAGCGTTTGATCTCACGCATGATGCGAAATCGACCCGTCTCGTCGTGGACACGTCTGTCGCCGCGTGTGAAATGGTTGCAGCAGAACGCGGTTGCGCAATTCTGATTGAACGGTTTGCCCTTCAGGCCATTCAGTCTGGCCGCTTGATCGACATCACCGGTGAACGCGTCGCGTTGGGACAATCCCACTTCTTGTCCCGGCGTGAAGCCGTGCAGCAATCACCTGCGACGGAAGCCGTCGTGAGTTGGCTGCACCGCTGCTTCGCGACTTAGCGCATCATTGAACCGGTTGATGGTGACAAAATTCCTGAAGCCTGCCTACTTCAGCCCCGTCATTTCAATCGTCTCGGCAATCGCCGTGGCGGACTGCATCGGCGCCATGATGTGCACACCTGAAATGCCATCGATCTCCTTCAGGCCCTTGATCAGCTCGACGCAGATTGCCCGTCCTTCAGCCTTCTGGTCGTCGGCGCCCTCCATGCGCTCGAGAATATGCGCCGGCACAGTCACACCAAACAGGTTCTCATCCATGAACCGTGCTTGTTTGACCGACAACAGGGGCCCGATCCCGACAATGAACTTGATCCTGTCCGTAATGCCGTGTTCGCGCAGGCGGGCGAAGTACCGCTCGGCAATCCCGAGATCGTAACAGAACTGGGTCTGGGCGAACTGGGCGCCGGAGTCGATCTTGCCGGCAAGCCCCTTGGGCTCCCAGTCGTCAGCCGGGTCCATCGGCGCATCCGCACAGGCTATGAAAAAATCAGGCGCCGGTTTGATCTCCCGGCCCGAAGGCAAGATGCCCTTTTCGCACATGTCCCTGGCCATGGTCATGACGCCGCGCGAATCAAGTTCGTAGACAGGTTTGGCATCCGGCATGTCGCCATTCTTGGGATCGTCGCCGTGCAGGATCAGCAGATTCTGGACGCCCTGGGCGGCCGCGCCCAGCAGATCGCCGGCAAGAGCGATCCGGTTTCTGTCCCGGCAGGTGAACTGAAGTACCGGTTCGATACCGTTTGCCGCCAGAATGGCCGCTGACGCCTGGCTGGCCATGGTTGCCTTGGCGCTGGGCGCGTCAGTCACATTGACCGCATCGGCCAGGCCTTTCAAAGGTTCCGCGCGCGCCAGCAGCATATCGGCCGATGCCGACAAGGGCGGCGTGATTTCCGCTGTCACGACGAAATCGCCGCGCCCGAGTTTTTCCCTCAACGTTGCCATTCAGAATCTCTCCCCTTGAACGCCCGCGCCACACTCTGCGCATGCCTCAGCCGAATATCAATTCGATTGTCATCAATCTTCACATAAATCCATGCCCTGCTTGGGCGTGGGCGACACGTTGCGACAAAAAAAGACCCCGCCGGTGGGGTGCCGGCGGGGAAGGTGAGGGACTCGAGGCTGGATACTGTGCCCGCTATCGGGCACGGCGCTCTTACGCGCTATCTCCAGAATGGCTGGGTTGCTTCCCGTTCTGCCTGAAACCGGTCAATGCCGATATCGGCAAGCTGTTGATCGGTCAGTCGGCCCAACGCGCGACGGCTGCGCTGTTTGTCGGCAAAGCCCACCAGTTTGAACCAGAATGCCACAAGAAGGGTAACAATCGAGGCAATCGTGGCAAAAATGGGAGAATTTGCATTATACGAAGATCCGGTTGAAGGATTATTTGACCTGATTGTACTCATTGTAGTGTCTCCTGGTGTCGTATTGTCATCATTGATTTAACAATTGACTATATGAATTGACACAATCAATGAATCAAGGATAACATTGTCACCATGACAAATTGGATGCCTCAACTTTCACACAATGGCCTCCCGCGTTACATCGCCATTGCGGACGCGGTCGAAGCCGACATCACCTCTCTTCGCCTCAAGCCCGGTGATAAGCTGCCGCCGCAGCGTGACCTTGCCTACGACCTGGGTGTGACCATCGGCACCATTGGCCGGGCCTATGCCCTGGCGCGACAGCGTGGGCTCGTATCTGGCGAAGTCGGACGCGGTACCTATATCCTGGATGTCGGCACGCCCGAGGCTCCGTTCTCCGGTCCTGATGAAGCCCCGCCTGCAATTTTTCACCCGTTCATGCAGGAATCGGCCCCAAACAAACTCCGCCTCGACACGACGGCCGCTGCCGAGACCGGCCAGGCACTCGTCCTGCAGCGGCTCATGAATGACATTTTCACGCAACAGCCCTATGAGGCTGCGGATTACACACGCCGGATCAAACCGTCATGGCGTGAGGCGGGCTGTACCTGGCTTGGATCGGATAGCTGGATGCCGGCGCCTGAGAATGTTGTGCCGACGCTCGGCGTCCACGCCGCCATGATTGCAGTGGTCTCTGCCATTACAGCCACCGGCGACAAGATAGCCTTCGAGAATCTGACCTACAGTTCTATCGCCCGCAGTGTTGCCGTCATGGGCAGACGACCAATCCCCGTGACTATCGATGCATTTGGCATCGAGCCTGACTCGTTCGAACGGGTTTGCGCCCAGCAGCACCCCAAGGTGCTGGTCATCATTCCCTCGCTCCAGAATCCCACATTGGCAATCATGCCGGAGGATCGGCGCCGGAAAATTGTTGAAATCGCCCACCGGCACAATGTCTGGATCATCGAAGACAATATTTATGGCGCGTCCCTGAATGAACCGCCACCGTGTCTCGCCGAACTGGCGCCGGACCAGACGTTTCATCTGGGCGGGCTTTCCAAGTCTGTAAGTGCCGGTGCACGGGGGGGATGGGTTGCGTGTCCGCCCAACATGACGAACCGGGTTTTTACCGCACACAAGATGATGACCGGCGGCCTGCCCTATGTTCTGGCGGAGCTCGCATCACGCCTTGTCCTGAGCGGCGAGGCCGGTGAATTGCGGGAGAAAGTTAAGGTAGAAACCGCCCGGCGCGAAGCATTGGCCCGGGAGATCTTCGCAGACCAGAATTTCAATTCACATCCCTATAGTCCGTTTTTGTGGCTCGCCCTCCCCGACCCCTGGCTTCCCGGCACCTTCAAGAGTGCCGCCCACGATCGCGATATCCTGATCGACAGTGCCGACGAATTCAGAATTGGTCAGGACGACGTCGTCTATCACTATGTCCGCATTGGCTTTTCGGTGCCGCGCGAATTCGACGATATCCGCCGGGGCTTTGAAAGGCTCAGCCGGTTGATGTCCAACGGCCCGGCCGCCTATGACAGTTTCGAGTGAGTTGCACTTTCGGAATTGGATGTCGCAGAATTGGTTTCCCGGACGAGCAAAGCTCGAGCCGGAACCTACGCGCAAACGCTGCTGCCTGAAGATGGGTGAGTAGGCACCGGATCAGGCCCGGTGAACGGCGTACTGTTGTTCATTCAACAAACCGCATCACCTTCGACAGATTGAATGAAGAGCAATCACATGATCTTGCCGGGATTCAGGATACCCAGCGGATCGAGTGCTGTCTTGATGTCGCGCATGATGTCGATCCCCTCCCCGGCTTCCTGAGCCAGAAACTCGCGTTTTCCAAGACCGATCCCGTGTTCACCGGTACACGTACCGCCCTTTGACAAGGCCAATTCGACCAGCTGCGCATTCACCTTCTTTGCCGTTTCGACCTCACTCTTGTCTTCAGGGTCGACCAGCAGAACGGAATGGAAGTTTCCATCCCCTGCATGACCGACGTTCATGCCGGTCAGGGGCGAGGCATCGATCAGCCTGCGCGCCTCGAAGATGCATTCGCTCAACTGCGAAATCGGCACGCAGATATCGGTAACAACCGCGCGGCATCCGGGCCTGACGGCAAGGGCGGCATAGGCCGCATCGTGGCGGGCACGCCAAAGCCGGTTCCGGTCCTCAAGCTGGGCTGCCCACTCGAAATCGCCACCGCCATTGCCTTCACAGATTTCCGTGACGATCCCGATCTGCTCGCGCGTTACGTCCTCGGACCCGTGAAACTCGAGAAACAGGGTCGGCTTGAGCGCCAGGTTGAGTTTCGAGTACCGGTTGATGGCATCGATCTGGACCTCGTCCACGAACTCGATGCGGGCCACCTGAACGCCCATCTGCATGGTCTCGATCACCGATGTGACAGCGTCGCTCATGTTATCAAAGGTCACCACGGCGGAGAGGATCTGTTCAGGCTGCGGGAACAGCCGAACGGTCAGGCTGGTGATGACGCCCAGCGTGCCTTCGGCCCCCACCAGCAGCCGTGTTAGATCGTAGCCGGCCGCCGACTTCCGGCTGCGCCCTCCGGTTTCGATAACGCGCCCATCGGCCAGCACGACCGTCAACCCCATCACGACTTCGCGCATCGTGCCATAGCGAACCGCATTGGTTCCCGATGCCCTGGTCGAGGCCATGCCGCCGATCGAGGCATCGGCCCCCGGGTCGACGGAGAAGAACAGCCCGGTGTCACGGAGATACTCGTTGAGCTGGCGCCGCCGCACGCCGGGCTGCACCGTCGCATCCATGTCCTCGGCACTAACCCTGAGCACCTCGTTCATTTCGGCAAAATCGATGCAGAGACCGCCATGGACCGCGGAGATATGTCCCTCCAGAGACGTTCCGGCGCCAAATGGGACAACGGGTACCCGATGCCGGGTGCAGATGCGCATCGCCTGGGCGACCTCGTCGGTCGATTGCGGAAACACAACTGCGTCGGGAGCCCGAACCGGATGGTAGGATTCATCGCGACCGTGCTGTTCCAGAATGCCGGGCGACAGGGTCAATCGATCCCCGAAGACTTCCGCAAGTTCAGCCTGTGCCTGTCCTTCGATCCGTCCATAATCCATTATCGGCTGCCTTCATCAATAGTCGCGAAAAAACGCGTCTGCCCTCAGTTCCCGAGTCCGGGCAGGAACAGGGCAATCTGGGGGAACAGGACCAACAGCGCCACCACCAGCATGGCGCAGGCCATGAACGGGATCGCCGCAATATAGATTTCCTGCATCGTCGTGCCCGGCGGTGACACGCCTTTCATGACAAACAGCAGAAGACCGAAGGGCGGTGTCGTGAAGCTGATCTCCAGAGCCAGCAGGATTATAACGGCAAACCAGATCAGATCGAACCCTAACGTCTCTGCCAGAGGAAAGAAGATCGGCACCGTCAGCAGCATCATGGAAAGCTGGTCTATGAACATGCCGAGCACGAGAAGGATGCAGAACATCACGAGCAGCATGGCAATCGGCGCCAGTTCAAAACTGGTCGCCCAGTTGATCAACCCGGAACTCGCTCCTGAAAACGCAAGCAGAGCGGAAAACGTCGCGGATCCGAATATGATCAGCAGCGCCATGGTTGTGACCCGCAGGGCACCCATCACGGATTTTTTGATGCTTTCCCAGGTGAGCGAACGATAGGCTATTGCCGCAATCAACACGCCGAGACAGCCGAAGGCGGCGGACTCCGACGGCGTCGCCCAGCCGATCAGCATCAGAGCGATGACGGCGATCACGATTCCGAGCATGGGAAGCACGTCGCGCACGAACAGCAAAATCCGTGCACCGAGCGAGATTTTTTCTACGTCGTAGTTGGGCGCTGCACTCGGGTCAATCCGGCATTGAACGTAGATCAGCAAGACATACATACAGGCCAGAAGAAGTCCCGGGCCCGCACCTGCAATCAGCAACGCGCCTACATCGAGATTGGCAAGCGTTGCCAGCAACACGGCAAGGGCAGACGGCGGAATCAGCATGGCCAGCCCGCCGGTGCCCAGGATCGGCCCGATGACCATGTGTTTCTTGTAACCCCGCCCCGTCATGTCCGGCACCATCAGGGTACCCAGAAGGGCCGTGCTGCCCATGGAGGAACCTGACAGGGTAGCGAAGGCCGTGCCGCCGGCGACCGTAACGTAAGACAAGCGTCCGGGGATGCTGCCCATGAGTTGTTCGATCGCGCTGAACATCCGGTTGGCCAACCTGGTGTGGAAAAACAATTCTCCCATCAGAAGGAACATGGGCACAGGCACGAGATTGAAGGTCGACACTGTCGGAATGGCATTGCGGGCGAGTTGGGAGATCCCCCGCGTCATCTGCACGGTCAGGTCACCACTGCCGCCCATGAAGTAGATGGCACCAAAAACATTCGCCGTCAGGAACGCGAGAGCTACCGGCAATCCCAGTGCCATGAAGAACAGGACAGTTCCCAGCAGAAAACCGAGGGCTACATACCACTCCATCTCAGCCCCCCTTCCCGCATCTTCTGTTTGCCGTCCACCCCCTATTCATGGACACCGGCTTCCCCGCTGTGAAGGGTCTCCGGTCCGAAGACGAATCGCGAGAACTGGCAGGCCATGAGGCCGAAACAAATCGGCATGCTGATCAGAAGCAGCCAGCGCGGCATGTCGATGGAGCGCATGTCCGCATCGCCCTTGAGGAAAGACTTGTACGTGGCCTCGCCTGTGTACCAGACCAGGAGCAGGCACAGGATCACGCAAAGCAGCGACACGAAACGCGAGAACCCTGCCGTCAGTGACGACGGCAGTGCGGCCGTCAACAGCTCTATGAAGACATGGCCTCTTTCGCGCACCAGCCATGGCGAGGCTGCCATGACGATGTAGAGCAGTCCAAACTCGATGAAAGTAAACACATGAGATGAACCGGAGTACCCGAGCGAACGGGCAGTCGCCTGAAAGATGATACCGAACATGATACCCACCAGATAGATCCCCGCAAGGACCGCCAGTGCATCACAAAGTCGATCGATCACCCGCATATCAGGATGTTTCCCATATTACCGTTCGCTCGGGCTCAGTCGTTCCTATTCGTTGAAATAGGTCTTACGCAGCTTGTCGTAGTTTTCCATTCCGCCCTTTTTCTCAAGACGGCCCTTCATCCGCGCCCATGACGCATCGTTGGCAAGCTTGAGATAGGCAGCAGCGCCCTCGGCGCTCGGTGAGACAAATTTCATGCCCCGCTTCTGGAGTTCGGCAGCGTCGTTCTTGATGTCTTCCTGGCGGGCATCGAAGGATTTCTGCTCCCACTCGATGATCGTGTCCGCAATGACCTTCTTGGACTCGGCCGACAGACCGTCCCAGGAATCCTTGTTCATGATGACACCAAGGTCGGTCGTGTAGAAGGCAGGGTCTACCCTGTACTTCAGGAACTTGTCCCACTTGAGCTGCATCAGGCCAATGGACGTCCAGGCCGCGGCATCGATCGTGCCCTTTTCAAGGGCGGCATAGGCTTCGGTCGCCTTCATGGACGCTGTCGTACCGTTCAGGGCCTCGAAGAAGGCATGGTAGATCGGATTGTCGCGCAGTTTCACACCCGTCAGGTCGACCAGCCCGTTGTCCTTGAACTTCGGTGGATTGACCGAATAGATGTGGAAATGTACGCCGGCATCGATCCACCCCAGGTGTTTGACGTTGAAGCGCTTTTGATGAACTTCGTCCATGATTGCAGCACCGCCGTTGGCGCGGACTTCCATGGGCGTCGCTTTCGAGGCCACCATGGCGTCGATTTCTGGCACTTCGGCGCCATAGAAACTGCCCGGCGTGTGCACCATGTCGACAACGCCGGTGCTGACCGCGTTGGGTTGCTGGAACATGCCGATCGCTTCAGGACCACCCTTGACAGTGATCTCGACAACGCCTTTGCCCTTTTTGTTGATGTCCTCAACCATGGCGAGGAACGTCTTGGTGTAAACCAGGAACGGCGGAAAGGCGTGAACAGCCGTCACTTTATCGACAGCCAGAGCCTTGCCCGGCATGAGGGCCGACGCGGTAACGACGGCGGCCACGGCCAGGGATTTGAGAATCGATTTATCGTGCAACACTTTTTTCCTCCTTTTGGACGACCTGCAGACGAACTCCGCCTCCCTCGGTCATTTTTGTACGGAGGGTTGCAACGCCCTCCCGCTCGAATGTTGGCCCCATCAGTAACCGGATCAATTTTTTCCGGTCAAACGTGATGGCACCAATTCAATCATTGTTCTGCACAAAAGAACACAGGCTTTCCATCAGATGACGAGCCCGCCACTCACAACCACGACCTCGCCACTGATATAGTCGGATTCCGGAATGCAGAACAGATAGACGGCATTGGCAGCATCTTCCGGTGTACCAGGCCTTCCCAGAGGGATCATCCGGCTCAGCCCTTTGACAAATTCCTCCGGCACGCCCATCTGGATTTCCCGGTCGCCGACCTGCGTGAGTTTGGGTTCCGCTTCGAAGACTTCCGTCATGCGTGTCTGGATGAACCCGAAGGCCACACAATTGACGTTGACCGCATAGCGGCCCCACTCCTTGGCCAAGGTCTTGGTCATGCCGACCACCGCGGTTTTTCCCGACGCGTAGCCGATCTGGCCGGCGTTTCCGAACAATCCCCCGATGGAGGAAATGTTGACGACTTTTCGGTGCACCGTCCTCCCCTCCGCAGCCTCCGCCTTGGCCATGGCCCGGATCGGATCGGCCGCTGCCCGCAATATCTTGAACGGCGCCTTGACGTGAATATCCATCATGGCATCGAATTGTTCGTCGCTGGTCTTCTGGATGACCGTATCCCAGGAATAGCCCGCATTGTTGACGATGATGTCCAGCCCGCCGAACTTTTCGGTGGCGGCATTGACGAATGTTGCCACGAAGTCGGTTTGCGTCACGTCGCCGACCACCGCCACGGCATCGCTGCCCAATGCTTTGATCTTTTCAACCGTTTCGGCAGCCGGGTCGGCATCGATGTCGTTGAGTACGACGCGCGCCCCTTCGCTGGCGAGTTTAAGGGCGATCGCCTGCCCGATACCGCGTCCAGCGCCCGATACCAGGGCGACCTTGCCTTCCAGTTTCGTCATGTCCCGATTTTCTCCTCGTTGTCGTTCCGGGGTTTGACCGCATCCGGGCCAGCTATGGCGCCCTGACGGTTGAGCGCTTCTATCTCACCCGAACCGTAGCCGGCTTCCCGGAGCACCGCCTCTGTGTGTTCGCCATACTGCGGTGGAAACGAAAAATGGCTTGTCTCGCAACCGGTATCGACAGCAGACGGTTGCATGCGGACAACCACACCGTCCGGGGTCGTGGTCGACGTCAGTTTCTCCGAGATCACAGCGAGCTCCATGGCTTCGCGAACAGTCCGGATCGGCGCATGGGGAATGCGCGCCTGTTTCAGGTCGCCGACGACTTCTTCCGTGGTGAGCGCTTTCGTGGCTGCGGCAATGTCAGCGTGAATCGTGTTGCGATCGGCAATCCGCCCCTGATTGGTCGAGCGAGCATCGTTGGCAACACCGGCAAATCTCGGCAGCGACACCAACCGTTGCCACAGTGCATCGCTGCCGATCGCCAACAGCACGGCACCATCGCTGGTCGGGTAGGCGTTTGTCGGCACGAATTTGCGGTGTTCGTTGCCGCACCGCGCCAGTTCCCAGTCCTCGCAGTCGAAGTCGATCAGCGGCAGCAGGGTGATCAGCCATGACGCTGCGGACTGCACCATCGACACGTCGATTCGCTTGCCAGTGCCGTTGACAGCCCGCTCGGCAAGCGCCATCCAGACGTTGGAAAAGACTTCGTCCCCGGCCTTGAGATCGACCAGCGGAATACCCGAAAGCGTCGGCGGACCGTCGGCCGGGCCGGTGACATCCATAAAACCGGCCATTGCCTGGATTGCCGGATCATAGCCCGCGGCATTGGGGTAATCCGGTCCCATCGCCGAAATTCCTGCCCAGATCAGATCGGGTTTCACCTGTTTCAGGCGATCGTAGGAAATACCCAGCTCATCGTAGCGCGCCGGCAAGGTGTTGCAGCAGAAGACATCTGCCTTGAGTTCCTTGATGATGCGTGCAAGCGCAGTCTGCCCCGCCTCGGTTTTGAGATTGAGCGCAATTGACTCCTTGCCCACGTTCGGCGCCACGAAGTACGAGCGCCGCCCTTCGTCCGCCACCACCGACCCGATATACCGGTTCGGATCGCCCGGCAGCGCGCCGGGATGATGCGGTGTGGCTTCGACCTTGATCACCCGCCACCCCAGTTGAACGAAGCGCAGGGTCGCATAGGTCATCGACAGCGCCTGTTCCATCGAAATGATCGTACCGGTAATCATGTCTTTGTCGTATCCGGCATCAGGACTCCAAACTCATATGACGAATTTCTCCGTGTAGCGGCCGTAACATCCCACCAGGACATTCGTCATTTCACCGACACTGGCATAGGCTTTCACGGCCTCGACCAAGGCAGGCATCACGTTGCGCCCGGCACCGGCATCCGCCCTGAGACTCTCGAGGGCGGTGTCCACCGCCGCATTGTCCCTCTCGGCGCGAATTTTTTGCAGGGCCGCGACCTGGGTCGTGGCGCCATCCTGGTCGTAAGGGTGAAGTTCTACCTGATGGTCTTCCTCGTCTCCGTCTTCGTAACAGTTGACACCGACTTTTCGCATGACGCCTGATTCAAGGTCCCTGTGGCGCTGATAGGCCTGCCGGGATACTTTCGCCTGGATCGTCCCGTCGCTGACGGCCTGGACAATCCCACCGGCCTGGTCGACCCAGTCCATGGCCTCGACGATCTTGTCTTCCATCTGGTTGGTCAGGGTCTCCACGTAATACGATCCCCCGAGCGGGTCCACCGTATCGCACAGGCCGACTTCCTCGATCAGCAGCTGCATGGTCCTCAATGAAATCCGCTGGGCCTTGGGCGTGGGAATCGTATAGGCCTCGTCATAGCAGCAAAGCGCCATGGTCTGGGCGCCTCCCAATGCGGCAATGAGTGCATAATAGGCCCCGCGCATAATATTGTTCTCGGGCTGTTCGATCGTTAGGCCAAAGCCGCCGCCGCCGGCAATCATCCGCATCCAGCCGGACTTCGGATCCTTCGCGCCGTACTGATCGAGAATGATCTTGGCCCAGTGACGCCGGCCCGCCCGGAACTTCGCCACCTGCTCGAACAGGTTGCCGAATATGTTGAAATTGAACGACAGCCGATTGGCGAAAGCGTCGATGTCAAGACCACGCGCCAGGGCTGCATCCGTGTAGGCCTTGGCTATAGCAAACGCGAACCCCATCTCTTCGGCAGGGTTCGCACCTGACTCGCGGATATGATAGCCGCAGATACTTACCGGACTGTATTTCGGTGCATGTTCTGCACAATACTCGATTGTATCGGCCACCAGCTTGACCGACGGCTCCACAGGAAAGATCCAGGTGCCGCGCCCGATGAATTCCTTCAGGATATCGTTCTGGGCCGTACCACGCAGCTGGGCTAGGTCGAAGCCGCGCTTCTCCGCCATGGCCAGGTACATGGCGATCAGGATTGCCGCCGATCCGTTCACGGTCAGCGACACGGTGATCCGGTCGAGATCGATGCCGTCAAACGCAGTCTCGAAATCCCGCAACGTGTCGACCGCCATGCCGACCCGGCCGGCCTCGCCCAACGCCTCCGGCGCATCGGAATCGTAACCGCACTGGGTTGCCAGATCGAAAGCCACGTTCAGCCCGGTCTGGCCGTTTGCGATCAGATATTTGAACCGCTCATTGGTGTCTGCAGCGTTGGAGAACCCGGTATACTGACGCATGGTCCACGGGCGCTTCCGGTACATTTCCGAATGGATGCCCCTGGTGAAAGGGGCCTCTCCCGACCGGCTCTCGTCGATACCGCCACTTTCAAGAATGTCATGCCTTGTATAGAGCGACTTGATCTCGATCCCGGATTCGTTGACCACCCGACCGATATCTTCAGGCTTTGCATGTTTGTTCATGTCACATTCTCCCGAATGAACCCGACAATGTCGTCGAGTTTGCTGGAGGTTGGAAACACGCCCCTGAACCCGTAAGCCTTGACCGTCTCCCGGTCGGCTTCGGGGATGTTGCCCCCGATGATCCACAACCTGTCCTCTAGATCATGTTCGATCATCAGCGCATGCAGTCTCTCACATAACGGCATGTGCGCGCCCGACAGCACCGATAGTCCGATCACATCAACACTTTCTTCGAGAGCTGCATTGGCAATGCTCTCCGGCGTCTGATGCAGGCCGGTATAGATGACCTCGAAACCGGCATCGACCAGTGCCCGGACAACGACCTTGGCGCCCACATCATGACCGTCAAGCCCCGGCTTCGCCACAAGGACACGGACCCTGGCATCACTCACGACGACACCTCCTTGGCGATGACCAGCTTCAGGATCTCACTGGTGCCGCCGCCAATCAGGGTAAAACGGATGTCGCGCAGAAAGCGCTGAACCGGATACTCCATGGCAAATCCATAGGACGCAAATACACGGGCGGCCTTGTCGCAGATGTCGGCAGCGGCTTCCGAAGCAAACAGTTTTGCCATCGACGCCTCCTTGAGATGAGGCTTGCCTTCGTCCTTGAGCCAGGCCGCGTAGTGCACCAGCCGGCGCGCGGCTTCGAGGTCGGTGGCCATTTCCGCCAGTTTCATCTGTATCGCCTGAAACCGGTTGATCGGTTTGCCGAACTGCGACCGTTCGCCGGCATACCGCACCGCCTCGTCGAGAGCCGCCCGCCCGCCGCCCACGGCAAGGGCGCCGGTCACGATCCGGATCTCGGCAAGAAGTTGGCGCAAGTGAACTTGCCCGTCGCCTTCCTCCCGGCTCAACACGTGGCTGTCGGGGACGAAACAGTCCTCGAACGCCACTTCAGACGTCGGCAAGGCCCGCACGCCCAACTTTTCTATGGAGCGTCCGATCCTCAGCCCTTCAAAGTGTTTCTCGACCAGAAATATCGTGAGGCCGCCATCCTCGCCGGCCTTGGCAAAGACAGTGAAGAAGTCCGCCACCGGTGCCGACGTCACCCACATCTTTTGGCCATTCAGCCTGTATCCGCATTGCACCTTGGTCGCCGAGGTCGTTATGGCACCGAGATCGCTACCGGCATCGGGTTCGGTCATGCAGATACCGCCGATCTTCTCACCCTTGAGTGCCGGCAACAGAAGGCGCTCGTGAATGTCCTGATCTCCCAGCATATGGAGAAACTTGGTGCCCATCAGCGACTGCATGGTCACACAACCTGCAAGTGACATGGAGCCCCGGGCGATTTCCTCAAGCGCGATGCAGAGTGTCACCAGGTCGCTGTCGATGCCCCCGACGTCCGACGGATAACGCATGGCAAAAAATCCCAAGGCGCCGAGCTGCTCAAATAATTCCCTTGGAAAGGCGTGGGCTTCATCAAGGGCTTCCGCCTGAGGGATAATGGCATCGTCGCAGAACCGCGAAAATGTCTCCTGGATCTGGCGTTGTTCCAAGCTCAGGGCGAAGTCCATCAGGTCCCCTTCATGAATCGGCGTTCGTGTCTGCGGCCGCGTCGACCGGAGAGTCAGTGATAGCTGTCGTGGCCGCGACGCCTGTGTTGGTGACCTCTGCGGTGGTAACGTCAGACGCAGCTTCCGGCACAACATCCGGTGTCGCGTCTGGTGCCGGCACGGCGTCTGCAAAGTCATAAATCTCCCGCGCCGCCTTTGGCGAAATTACCCCGTTGCGAACTTCATCTCTGAGCTTCTCCCGGTCCCGCTTCTTGGGATCGCCATAGCCTCCACCACCACCGGCCACCTGATAGTAGTAGGTCCCCTTGGGAACCCCGGTGATGAGATCCTTGTTCTTCGGCACCCGTTTGGTCCCGTTCGGATACTCCAGGACAATGCTGTTGAGGATGCTGCCGCGCCCGCCAAGCAGGCCGAAGGCACCCTCGAAGTCGCCGTCCCCGAACGTCACGAGCTGAGTGTCTTCGGAGCCGATGACGAAATGGGTTTCAACACCCAGGCCGCCGCGCCACTGCCCGGCACCCCCGGAATCCTCAATGTACTCGTGCTTGAGAAGCAAATGCGGCGTCATGACCTCGAACATCTCGTAGTCCTGGTCCAGCACGCCGCCCGAGGCGTCGATCATGCCGATATGATCGTACCCGTCCGTGCCTTTCATCGCACCCGAACCACCCTTCAGCCCCATGAAGCCGATATCTACGTAGGTTTCCTCGCTTTCCGGATCGACTCCGGTCGTCAGCGAACAAAGCAGGTTGTTCCACCCCGCAGTCACCCGGTCGGGGATACCCGGGGCCAGCGCGCGCATGATCGCATCGGCATTCGGCGGGCACAGGTGGTTTCCGAATGTAGTAGCTTTGGGATAACTGGCATTGAGGATCGTGCCTTCGGGAATGATGATTTCCAGCGGTTCGAGCATGCCCTGATTATGCGGAATGTCAGGGTTCACCAGTTGAAGCAATGTCAAAACGGTGGCAGAGGCGCTTGACGTGTAGGTCCCGTTGACGAAGCCGTCTGTCTGGGGGTCCGTGTTCGAATAGTCAAACTTGATGCTTCTGTCCTCGACAGTGATCTTTACACGAATGGTGAAAATCGTGCCTTCGTGGTGTCCGTCGTAGTAAACCTTGCCTTGTCCGGAATAGGTACCGTTGGGAATCTTCTCGATTTCCGCTTCCATCATTTTCTGCGACGATTCGAACAGGGCCTGCTTGTGAGCCCGGTAATGCTCGACACCGTATTTGCCGACAAGCGTCTGCAGCCGGCGCTCACCAATCGTGCTTGCACCGATCTGGGCGCGCATGTCGTGTTCGACGATTTCGAGCCGGATGTTGGCAAAGATCATGCCCCAGACATCTTTTCGGAACACACCCCTGTCGTAGACCTTGACCGGCGGAATGCGCAGGGCCTCCTGCCAGACTTCCGTTGCGTTGGGGTTGTAGCCGCCCTGAACAGCACCGCCGATATCGGCCTGATGGCCCTTGACCGCCGACCAGCCGATCAATTCGTCTTCCACAAATATCGGCTTGTAAACCGCCACATCGTTGTTCTGGTTGCCGAAACTGAAGACATCATTGTGAAAGATGACGTCACCAGGGTGAATGTCGTCACCGAAGAACTCGACCAGATACTTGCAGACAGGCGCCAGCGAAAAGGCCAGGATCGGCAAATTCTCGGTCTGTTCCAGCATGTTTCCGGCCTCATCGTAGAGCCCGGTCACAAAATCCTTGGCTTCGCACAGAATCGGTGAACGGGTAGTGCGCTCAACCGAACCGCTCATTTCATCGGTTATCGACTTGAAGGTTCTGGCATAGACAGACAGCAGAATGGGATCCACAGTGCTCATGAAACAACCTCAGGTTCAGAGGTTGTGTCGGAGCGATCTTCCGTCTCAGGCTCTCGCACGTCTGTGTCATCGGTTGCTTGTTGCTCATCGGCTTCGATCCCGTCGGTGTCAACCGTCTCGGCGCTGGACGTCGGGCTGGCCACGGTTTCGGCTTCATCATCCGCACCGGCTGTGTCTTCGGTTTCCCCATCACCGGAGATTTCGTCTAAGTCTTCCGCTTCACCATCGGTTGAATTGTTCTCAGCTTCTTCTCCGTTGGCGGCCTTCGGCAAGGCGGCATCGCTGTTGGTTGATGGCGGAACAGCCTCGCCTTCGTCGGCCTCCGGTTCGGTTGCTTCACCTTCGGCGCTTACTTCCGGGTCAGTTTCCTCAGGCGTCTGTTCTTCCGCCGCATCCTGCTCGGAAACCGCCACCGGGGTATCCCCGGATGCTTCCGCGATCACAACCGTCTCTTCTTGTTCGCGTGAAACCTCAACGACCGGGACTACGGCCGGAGCGTCGCCTGCAGCCCCTACCGACGACACAAGCTCCGGGCGCGTCTTGTCGAACACCACGAAGGATCCGAACCTGTCGCAAATACAATTGAATCCCGGACTGACAAAAATTGTCGTGGTTTCCAACTCGATGATGGCCGGCCCCTTGACCAGATCTCCATGAGCGAGCACGTGACCATTATAGATCTGCACCGCTTCGAACCGGCCTTTTTCAGGAATGTAGACCGAGCGCGCGCCCTTCTTTGCCCGGTCCAGATTGCCGTCAAACTGAAGGGTTCGGGCAAAAGACGGTTTGTCGGTAGTCCCGACGGCGGTGATCCGAATATTGACGATTTCCATCGGCACGTCCTGCTCTCGCAGGCAGTACCCATAAAGGCGATTGTGCTCTTCATGGAAGGCCGTGGCAATCGCTTCACTGTCGCCATTCTCGATATGCGCGATCGGCACCACGAACCCGACTTCGTGATACTGCTTCAGGTATCGGCATTCGAGCGTGCACAGGAATGAACGATTTTCTTCCACGACCCGGTCCGCGGCGAACTTCAATGTTGCCGTCTCAATGATATCCTGGACGACCTTGTTGAATTCCTCGAAATCGAGTTTGTCCAGCCGGCGCACATAGGTTTGCACATAGTCGTGCTCAAGGTCGCTCAGCAGCATGCCCGCCGCGCACAGGATGGACGCTTCGCGCGGGATGATCTGCATCGGAATCTCAAGCTCCCGGCAAATCTCGCTGGAGTGAATCGCCCCCGCACCTCCGGCCACAACCATGGCGAATTCGCGGGGATCATGCCCCCGCTTGACCGTGACCTCCCGCACACCCTCTGCCATGTTGGTGCAGGCGACCCTATACATGCCGGCTGCAGCCTGTTCGACCGTCAGGCCCATCGGCTTGGCCACATGTTCGTCGATCGAGGCCCGCGCGGCCACGGCATCGAGTGACATGGATCCGCCGGCGAAGTACCGCGGATCCAAGTATCCCAGGATGACGTTGGCGTCAGTCGTGGTTGGTTTTTTGCCGCCCTTTCCATAGCAGGCCGGACCGGGTGCGGCCCCGGCACTTTGCGGTCCCATCTGGAGGAGACCGCCGCGATCGATCCACCCAACCGAACCGCCACCGGCGCCGATCGTGTTGATGTCCAGCATCGGCAACGCCAGGCGGAACCGGTCGATCTGTCCGACCGATGCCATCACCGGCCGGTCAATCACCAGCGACGCCTCAAAGCTGGTCCCGCCCATGTCGACGACGATGCATTTTGTCTGATTGAGCGTCGCTGCGTAATGAAGACTGGCCCTGGGCCCCGCCGCCGGGCCGGAGAGCAATGTGGACGCCGCCCGTTCCCTTGCGGTCCTGGGCTCTGTCACGCCTCCATTGGATTGCATGATGAGCAGCTTGCCGGCGAGCCCCTCCTGTTCCAGCCGGCTCTCCAGACTGGACAGGTACCGGTCGAGGATCGGACCGATATAGGCATTCAGGACCGTCGTGCTGACCCGTTCATAAAAACGGATCGACGGCAGCAGATCGGATGAAACACTCAAATACGCATCGGGCATCGACTGGCGCACTTTCTGCGCAACAATCTTCTCATGCTCCGGGCTGGCATAGGCATTCATCAGGCAGATTGCGACGGCTTCAATGTCGTTGTCCTGAAACAGCGCTATGGCCTCATCGAGAGCGTCCATGTTGACGGGCGCGATTTCCCGGCCGTTGCGGTCAAGCCGGCCTCTCAGGCCAACGCGCAGGTAACGTGGCACCAGAGGTTCGACGTTGGTGTAACGATTGTTGTACTGCTCTTCGCGAACACCGCGGCGCATCTCAAGCGCGTCGCGCAGGCCTTCCGTCGTAATCAGGCCGGTTTTTGCCCCGTGACGTGTCAAGGTGGCATTGGTCGTCACTGTCGTTCCATGGACGATTGTTTCGATACCGGCGACCAGATCTCGCAACGAAACAGCCGGGTCCAGGGCAGCGCCCAGTTCCGACAGACCGGTCATCACAGCGATCGAGGGATCGTGCGGTGTCGATAACGTCTTGTGAATGCGTGGCACGCCATCGTCAGCCACGAACAGAAAGTCCGTGAATGTACCTCCGACATCGATGCCGACAGACGTGACCACTATCTGCCCTCCATCTTCGTCATGGCATTACCCCCCTGTCACCTGCAACACCACCGCCATCGCGGTGTCGCCGGCCGCACAGCCTGTAAACAACCCGGTTCCACCGCCACGCTGCTTGAGTTCCTCGATCAGTTCGATGATCGATCTCACACCCGTCGGCCCCTGCGGGTGTCCCCAGATCAGTGAACAACCAAAATTGTTCATCTTCAAGACATCGAAGCCTGTTTGACGTGAAAATACAATGTCATTGACCGCAAACGGATTATGCGTCTTGACGCAGTCAATCTCGCCGATATCGATCTTCGCCTGACCAAGGGCGTCTCTGGCCGCAGGAATCGGCGCTTCGGGCATATAGGCCAGGTCAACCCGCGACAGCCCGAAGCCAAGAAGGCGCACGCGGATACCGTCGTCGGTCCGCATCTCCTTTGCCTTCTCCGGTGTTGCAATGATGATTGCCGAATTGCCGTCGGCCGGGTGGGTCTGCCCACCAAAGGTGACAGTGCCGTCTGAAAGAACCGTGCGCAGTTTTGAAAGGCCTTCCGGATTGGACAGCGTAATGCCCTCGTCACCGACGAGTGTCGCCGCAACCCGACGGTAACGCGGGTCCGGCACGTCGAACGGCACCGTCATGTAGCGTTTCTGAAATTCACCTTCATTTTGCAACGCCTCGGCGTATTGCTGGGTACGGCGCAGAACCACATCGTGCTGTTCCTGCGTAGAAATCTTGTGCTTGGCCGCGACGTTTTCCGCCGTCTGAAGCATCGAGTGCCCGCCCAGCGGATCGCAACTGAAGTTCTCCAGAACCCAGTTTTCATGATCGCCCGTACCGCCCGGTGCATCAGGCCGGGGGTAATAGATATGTGGGCCGTTCGACGTTCTGTCGGCGGCAACCGACAGAGCACTGGTGGCCATACCGCTTTCGATCTCTTGGGCGGCGGCCAGAACACAACGCACCCCGGTCGCACAGGCCTGGTTGATTGTGGGCCCGCCGACACCGCACGCACCGATCTGGCCCATGAACCAGGGCAGCCCGTAAAACGAGTGCTTTTGAGGGACCGTCGTCCCCAGAACCCCATAGTCGAACGCGGTAGCATCGATCCCACGCTTGTCCAGTTCGGTCCGGGCCACATGTGCCGCAAACTCAATGCTGTTCAGGTTCGCGAAACTTCCCTGCCATTTGGCATAAGGCGTACTCCAGTAGGCACCATACGGTATTTCTGCTTTGTACATTTCGGTACTCACGATCACTCATGGATTTCGGCGTCTCTCAACCCAGGTGAGCCGTCACCAAACCGCGTTTACATTGCCTGTCGGTAAGCCCACGGATTCACTTAATCAATTCTCTGCGCACCGGACACCAGCCAACCCGGACCGCCTAACACCGGATATCCTTCCACGCCGTTCCGGTCTGGGCAACACCAATTTTACAGATATGTAAAAACGCTCAACAAGTGTCTGTTCCACACCCTAGAACAGCGTGCACCGATGCATCGCATGGTGTGTGTTATGTCCAAATTCTGGAAAGCCTTTGAGATCGGCCCTGAGATCGGCCAACACGTCGGACTCCAGCGCCAGATTGAGCGCATCGACATTGTCAAACACGACCTCGTTACCGACGATGACCGGCGAAGGGTCGAAGCCGGGGTTTTTCCAGGCGACAGGCACATAACAGAACACATTCCGGATACCCGGGAACCGGGCCATGATCGGCGGATGATTGGCAGCATAGTGCGCCGCAAACGCGCCATTGTCTTTGGTCGGCCCGAAATACCGCACCACGAACGACATGCCGGCCACGCGCGGTAAGGGTTCTGGGTTGTCGCTAACCGGTGTTTCGTGAATCCGAAACATACCGGCCGTTGTCTCCAGCGATTCTCTCGAACCCATGTCCGAGACGGCTTCAAGCAACCTATTCTGGATCACGAATTCTGACAGTTGAGCAGCGGAATATCCGGTGAATTGGATTATCAGATCGGGGCGTTCCGGGTCGTCGAAATGCAATACGTCGCCGCCCTCTTCGTCCGGGACGAACAGATCTGAGGTAAGACCGTTGGCATTTTCTCTCAATACCGGCGCCACATCCTGGGCGAACCAGTCTGCAAGATCTCCAGACGGAGGCAATTTCCATGAGCAGGTCAGAAACAGGGCAAATTTCATGGGCAATCATCCCTTCTCGGAAACGCCAACGCAAGAAAGATTTTACGCCTCTGTAAAATTCATGCTTGAATGAACTGCTGCAATCTCAAGAGGAGACCGCCTGCGTGACACGACAGCAAAACTCTGAGTTGTGCTAATGAACCGCCGAACGGAAATTCTCCGCCGGGCAGCGGAAGTCTTCGCCCGACAAGGCGTCGCGCAAACCTCGATGGAAGACATCGCCAGCGCGGTCGGAATCAAACGCGAAGGCGTCTATTACTATTTCCGGAACAGGGGCGACATCCTGCTTGAAATCATCCTGCCGCAGTCGAACACGCTCCTGAACAACCTCCGGCACGTGGTCCAGTCAAACCGGACATCGCGCGAAAAACTCCGTGCTGCAATCGAAAGTCATCTCGACGCCTACAACCCAAGCTATCTGGAAATGAGCGTGGCACTGCGCGAAAATCACTTCGTCGACGACCACAGGAAACTGGAGGATCTGAAAACCACCTGGGACTCCTACAGTGGCTTGTGGGTCACCCTGATCGAGGACGGGCAGCAGGCCGGTCAACTGCATCCGGACATCGATGCCAAACTGGCAGCCTTCGGTCTGCTCGGCATGTGCAACTGGGTCAGCCGATGGTACGACCCGCATGGAGAGGTACCGATCCACGAAGTTGCCGAGACCTTTTTTCTGATGGCATCGTCGGGACTGACCGTTTCTGATGCAGACCAAAATGAAACGACCATGGAGTAGATCGAAGATGGAGATTGCCGTCCTGGGCGGTGGAAACGGATGTTACGCCGCTGCCGCCGATTTATCCGAACGCGGTCACCGCGTGCGCTACTGGCGCCGCGACGGCGATGCCATGGCGCCGCTGTTTGCCACCTCCACCATGAAGATCAAGGATTTCCAGGGTGAGCGCGAGGTTCCCATTGCCCTTCCCACACCCGACCTTGGAGCGGCAGTGGACGGAGCGGATCTGATCGTCATCCCGCTTCCGGCATTTGCCCAGCAGGATCTGGCAAGCCGCCTGGCACCGCACCTGAGCGACGGGCAGGTTATCTTCCTGCCGCCGGGAACTTTCGGCAGTTACGTCATGATGAACGCGGTTCGTAAGGCTGGTTCGCGTGCCGATATCGCAATCGCCGAAACCGGTACCCTGCCCTGGCTTGTGCGCAAACACGGAGACGATACGGTAGCCATCACCACCCGCGCCACCAGGCTTCCCACAGGTGTCCTGCCGACCCGCCTCCACGATCACGCGATCCGTGCCATTTCCGATGCCTTCCCCGGCGCCATCGAACCGGTGGAAGACGCTTTGTCTGGCGCCCTGATGAATGCCGGGCCGATCATTCACCCGCCTTTGATCATAATGAATGCCGGGCCGATCGAGCATTTCGACCACTGGGACATTCATGCCGAAGGCACACAACCGGCCATCCGCCGTGTCACGACGGCGCTGGATTCAGAACGGATCGCGACACGCGAGGCGCTTGGATACAGCGCGCCTCACTTCCCTCTCGCCGATCACTATGACGACGACGCGGAGGAATGGATGTACGGCAATCTGGCCCACGACAAGCTGGTCGACAGTGGTGACTGGCGGGAGTCTCTCGACCTGAAGACCCATCGCTACATGGTCGAGGATATCGGCTACGGCCTGGCCTTCCTCGTGTCGGTGGCCGAATGGACGGGCGTTCCCTGCCCGGTAGCCCGCGGCCTTCTTGCGCTGGGGTCCGCCGTTGCCGAAACTGATTTCCGGTCGACGGGCAGGACTGTGGAAACCATCGGCGTGAAGGACATGGGCCTCGAAAACTTGCGGAAAATACTGTCCAACGGAATATCCTCATCATGACAAAGCCGGTAATCAGCGCTGTCGGAGCCGGCCGCATGGGGCGCGGCATCGCCCATGTCTTTGCCTATGCCGGCTACCCGGTGCAACTCATTGACCTCAAGGATCGGGACGAGGCGTCCCGGGCCGCTCTTGAACAAGAGGCGATTGGCGAAATCCGCGAGTCGCTTCAAATGTTGAGTGGCCTGGGGCTGTTCGACGACGCCGCCATCGAGACCATAGTCAACCGCATCGCGTTCGTCTCACGCGAGGGTGCAGCACAGGCCCTGGCCCGGTCTGAGATCATTTTTGAAGGCGTGCCGGAAGTTCTGGACCACAAGCGCGAGGCCTTCGACTTCGTCAGCGCCCACGTCCCGGACGATGCCATCGTCACCTCGACCACCTCGACAATCCTTGCCACGACTCTGAGCGATATGGTCAAGCGGCCTGAGCGGTTTCTCAATGCCCACTGGCTGAATCCGGCCTACATCGTCCCCCTGGTCGAGCTCAGCCCGTGCGATGTTACCGATCCGGCATGTGTAGAGCGGCTCAAGGCCGTCCTCGAAGACGTTGGCAAGGTACCGGTCGTCTGCGCCCCGGGACCGGGCTACATCGTGCCGCGGATTCAGGCTCTCGCCATGAACGAGGCCGCACGGATTGTCGAGGAAGGCATTGCCACGCCAGAGGACATCGACAAGGCCGTGCGCTACGGTTTCGGTTTCCGGTTCGCGATCCTGGGCCTGGTTGAGTTCATCGACTGGGGCGGTGGCGACATCCTCTACTACGCAAGCCGTTACATGACAGAAGCCACGGGTTCGTCGCGCTTTGAATCTCCAGCCATCGTCGCCGAGAACATGGAGGCCGGCCGAATCGGCATGAAAACCGGCGAGGGTTTCTATGATTTCAAGGACAAGGACGTGCCCGCTTACCGCCGCGAAACCCTCGGCCGGTTCGTCGAGCTCCTGAAGCACATGGACCTCGCCCGCCCTCCGGTGATCTAAACCCGTCAGGTCAGGTCATTCGGCTGCTTGAGAGCTCATGAGACAGTCATCGCTCAGCGGCGTCACCGGCGTGAAATCGGTGTGGTGTTTGAATTCGGGCCTGGCAAAGGTCGTCTGCTTGTTGGACACCGGGTTCAGGATCAGGGAAAAGATCGGACGCTCCCAGGGCGACATATTGGGTGGCGAGCCGTGGACCATGATGTCACCGAAGATCAACGCCGTTCCGGCCCGTCCCCTGGCTGAAACGAGCCCGCCTTTTGACGTGAGATCCGCCACCACCTCCTGATCGACACACCAAAGCGGATAACTCGTGGTCGTCGTGTCATGATGGGCGCGTGCTGCTCCGTGATTGTGGGACCCGCGAATGAAATAGAGCGGCCCGTTGAATTCATTGATGTCTTCGAGAAATACATGGAGGTTCAGTGCCAGGGGTTCCGGCACGCCGTCATCGGCATGGTGGGTCGCAAAATCGTAGTGCCACTGCCAAGCCTCGCCGTCGAAGGCCGCCTTGACGTTGATCTTGACCTGCTGGATGTAGAGATCGTCGCCACGCAACTGGCATGCCGGTTCGACAAGCCGGGGATGACGGGTCAGCGCGTCAAACACCGCGTGCCTGAGGTGGAGCCCCATGGCGGTGCGCACTTCGCCACTCTTCTTCTCAATGATGTCGGCCTCTGCCGATTGCGCGAACACATCCCCGCGGGCACGGTTGATAATATCCACCTCGTCGCTGGAGAACAGGTCGGGCAGAAGGAGAAAACCGTTCTCCCTGAATTCCGCGAGCTGGTGCTCAGTAAGACGCATGAGTTCGCTCCTGCTAGGGTTGCCGTGGTATTATAGCGCCGCGCGGACGTGGTTCAATGTCTCTGCCCCGTCCACCGTCGCTTTTGGCAGGCAGAAAATTGCCCTATGGTGGGGTTCCGTCTCAATGTTTCAGAGACAGACCGGTGGGAAGGCATGATCGTGATCAAGGGCAGTGCTGGATGGGTCGGGAGGCAGGTTCGCATATGCAGGCTTTGCTCAGACACGTCGGTTCAGACCGTGGCCACCATCCGCCTCGACCAGGGCAAGGCGGTTTGCGACGATCCAAAACTGTTGTCCGAATGGGTCGCTGACGGCGTAAAGGGCAGACCCGACACGCCCCGGCTTTTCCCAAAGGACGGGCAACGGTTCCTGGACGAGTTGCCCTATGTTTACCGCTACACCTACCTCTGGGCAGAACCGGCAGATGAGGAACCGTCATGCAATTGACCAATCCAACAGCAAACCGGTGCAGTGTCTTCGCGTCGGCCCTTCGATTTTCGATCAAGTTCTTTGCTGTGGCCTTTTTCATCTTAATGTCGACTTTCCCCGCCAACGCTGCCAAGCGCGTGGCACTGGTGATCGGCAACGATACCTATGAGAGCGTTCCCGTGCTCCAGAAGGCGCGCAACGATGCCCGGGCAATGGCCGAGGCCCTGACCGCAATGGGTTTCGACGTCATTTCCGCCAACGATGTCGGTCGCCGGGCGATGAGCCGGGCACTGGTCGAATTCGAGCGCAAGATCGGTCCTGGCGATACCGCACTGTTGTTCTTTGCCGGTCACGGATTTGCCATCGAGGGCACAAACTACTTGCTGCCGGTCGATGTCCCGGAGGTCGGGCCGGGTGAAGAAGGCCTTGTGCGTGACGCAGCCTTTGCCGCCAACGGCCTCGCCGACCGGATGCGCCGCAAAGGCGCGGCCACTTCCGTGATGATTCTCGATGCCTGCCGGGACAATCCGTTTGCCGCAACAGGCAGGCGCAGTATTGCCGGAAGTCGGGGCCTTGCCCGCATGTCACCCGCTGAAGGCATGTTCGTGCTCTATTCGGCAGGTTCTGGCCAGGCAGCACTCGATCGGCTTGGCGACAACGACGCCAACGAGAACTCAGTGTTTACACGAACCCTGCTGGCCGAACTCGCCAGGCCTGAGCTGTCCATGGTGCAGATCGCCAAGCGGACGCAAGTGCAGGTGAGAAAGCTCGCCGCCAAGGTCGGACATGAACAAACCCCGGCTTACTACGACCAGATTATCGGCGAACTCTATCTGGCGCCGAAAAGCGGAGTTGATAAGGGGACAGTCACATCGCTCAACGAGGGCGGCGGCGCGAGCGTTCTCCCGAAACCGGCGCAGATGCTGGCCGCCCTGCCTCCCAATTCGGCCAAGCCGCTGGTCAGTTTCAGCCGGACCAATTCCGACTGGCTGGTGAACGTTTCCCTGCCCGAACCCGCAATCCAGTTCGGCTACCGGATTGGCGAGGACGGTGAATTCCTGGACCCTGGCCTCCACGACCATCTGGACCAGCGCACGGGCCGGCGCTTGCCAAAAACGAACTTCGTGCTGCCGGCGGATCAGCCTCCGGTGACGCTCTATGTGACGTGGCGCGACAAACGCGGTGAACAAGCCGACGTCTTCCCCATCAGCTTCAACCCGGCAGGCAAACTTGCAGACAACCAGAAAAAGATCCTTGAACAGATCTGGACGGCATGGCTGTCCTTTGCCGGCGGACGGGTCTACTTCTCACATCTGATCAGCTATCGCTGTGCCATCAAGGAAATCCGCTATGGCCTGAATGACGGCCCCCTGGACAAGGTCTGGCCGCTGCCGCCCTGCGATCCGGACAAACCCTTCGGCGTGCCCCAGAACGCCAAAATCCTCATGAAAACCCCGAACCAGGCCTCTGCCTTTCGTGTCCAGCTGACATATCAGGACGGATCGCAGTCTCAGGTGCAGCGGTTCAACGTCGCAAAGTAGAAATTTGCGTCATTGACAATTGTTCCATATATGAGAAATAATCTCACATATGGAACAATCTCAAAACTCGGAACGATCCCTCGACGACCGTATTGCCGCGCGCATGAAAGCACTGCGCGGCGATCGTGAATGGTCCCTCGATACGCTGGCGCAAAAATCTGGAATCAGCCGCGCCACCCTATCGCGGCTGGAAATCGGGCAGGTCAGTCCCACCACTTCCGTGCTCGGCAAACTGTGCGCGGTCTACGGTCTTTCCATGTCGCGTCTGATGGCGATGATTGAAACCGAATTTGTGCCGCTGATCACGGGTGAGGAACAGGCGAGTTGGCTGGATCCGGAAACCGGATTCGAGCGAAAGACCATCTCCCCGCCTGCAGACACTCTCGCCGCCGAAGTTCTCGAGTGCGTGCTGCCCGCAGGCCGCCGCATCGACTATCTCGAGCCGCCCTTGCCGGGCCTTGAACATCACCTCTATCTCCTGGAAGGCTTCCTGAAAATGACCATTGAGGGGCATCCCTACTCGCTTCGCGAAGGCGACTGCCTGCGCTACCAGCTCCACGGCCGAAGCATTTTCGAAACGCGTAAGGACAGCCTCGCAAAATACATTCTCGTGATCGTGTGAGAGCCATGCAAAACCAGACATTCCAGATTGACGTTCTGTCCCCGGACACTCTTGACGATCACATCACAGCACTCGCGGAAGTGCTCAACGTCTGTGTCGCAGGGGGTGCCAGCGTCAGCTTTGTCCTGCCTCACACTCTGCACGACAGCATGACCTTCTGGACCCATAAGGTTCGCCCCGGCGTGTTGTCCGGGGATCGGGTTGTTCTTGCGGCGCGCGTGGGCACACGTATCGCTGGTTCCGTGCAACTGGACTGCGACACACCGCCCAACCAGCCGCACCGGGCCGAAGTCTCCAAACTTCTGGTGCATCCCGAATTTCGCAAACACGGCATTGCGAGGGCCCTGATGATCGAGCTGGAACAACAAGCCAGGCGCAAGGACCGGAACCTGCTCACCCTCGACACGGCCAGTGACAAGGCGGAACGTCTGTACATGTCGCTGGGGTATCACCGTGTCGGTGCCATCCCTTCTTTTGCCAGGGACCCGATAGAAGACCGATACGACCCCACCACGATCATGTACAAGATACTCTGAGCCGCAAATCCCGGACCTGGATGGAACTGACTCACCGCCCGTCCGATCTCATGGATGACCGAGCACACTCAATATCGCCGGCTGATCAGAAAGGTCTTCGAAGGCGGTGTGGTGTTCGACCCTGTCTCCCACAGCGATGAAATCGTAGCCCAATACCTGGCAGGCGCGTTTGTCCCAGGCTCCATCGCCAAAATAGGTTCTGCGTGTCGCGGTGTGGTCCGGCAGCGCACGCCGTTCTGCGATTTCCATGATTGCCGTCCGCTCGGTCGCGTCCGACGCCGTCGCAACAGACAGGGCCGTCGTATCAAGGCCGATGGTGTTGAGCTTCAGTTCCGCAGTCTTGCGCCATCCGCCCGTGGCGACAGCGATCGTGACCCCTGGCAAGTTCGACAGCAATTCAACCAGACTTCTGGCACCGGGTATTTCACGGATGATCTGCGGATCGCGCAACTGACAGGATTTCATCAACTCAAAAAACCGGGTTTCTACAGAGTCGTGAATTTTCGCACGAAACCCTTCGACCCAGTGCCGGGTGAGCATTTCATCCAGTATTCCACTGTCAGTCACATGTTCATACGTCTCCCAGTCGTCGTCGATGGCAAGCCCCAGTTCGGACGACACCGCTTCCACGAAGAGCGAATCGAGGTCAAAGGTGTCTGACAGAGTGCCGTCGATATCGAACATGATCAGGTGCATGTGGGAATTATCTCCAGGTCAGTCGGTCGCACCGCGCTCGACAATGTGCATTACAATGTAGGACGCAATACCCAGCACGGCAAAGCCCGCCACCAGGGGAACAACCGTGCCATCGTATAGCCTGCCGATAACGGTTCCCAGGAACAGGGAAATAAAGGTCGTGAGTGAACCGATCACCGCTGCGGCAACGCCGGCAATGTGCCCCATGGGCTCCATGGCCAGGGCGTTGAAATTGCCGAACAGCAGTCCCATGCAAAAGAAGGCCAACATAAAATAGGTCATCAGTACCCAAAGCGGCGGATGGCCCGATGTCGCTACAGCCACAACCACGAACCCTACCGACAGCACACACGACGCCTGCAGTGCCCAGCGCGACAGAAGGCGCATGCCAAACCGCATGACCAGCTTCGCGTTTATGAAGCTGGCCCCGCCAATCGCCAAGGCAAGAATCGCGAAGTAAAATGCGAACTGGTTTCCCAGACTGTATTGCTGCTGAAGCATCTGTTGGGACGAGTTGAGATAACCGACGAAAGCGCCGAAGATCAGCCCGCCCGCAATCGTGTAACCCAGCGCCTTCCGGTTGGAGCAGGTCTCGACGATGCTCGCAAAAAGTCCGGCGACCGAAAACGGAATGCGTTTGGCAGGAGGCAACGTTTCGGGCTGACGAAGCGCGAACCAGGCAAACACCAGCAGCGCCAGCACCAGAAAGCAGACGAAGATGCCGCGCCAGTGCGCCACCAGAAGTACCAGTTGTCCAAGGGCCGGTGCCAGTGTCGGCACCAGAATGAATACGGCCATGACAAACGACATGATCCGGGCCATCGCCCGCCCCTCGTAGCCGTCACGAATGAGGGCAATTGTCACGATCCTGGGGCCCGCCGCCCCTATGCCCTGCAACAGACGGCCGGCCAGCATCATGTTGAAATCGGTCGCGAAGATCGACAACAGGCAACCGCCGACAAACAGGACAAGACCGGCATATATGGCAGGTTTTCGCCCGATGGCGTCCGATATCGGTCCATAGATCATCTGGCCAACCGCAAGGCCCAGGAACAGCACCGACAGGACGAGCTGGTTGTCATTGGCTTCGACAACGCCCAGTTCCGCGCCGATGTCGGGAAGAGCCGGTAGCATGGCGTCAATCGACAGGGCAACGAGCGAACTCATGAGGGCCATGAGGATGACGAATTCGGTCAGCCCGAGTTCGGCTTTTTGTTGTTGAACGCTCACGGGCTTCTCCCTGGCCGCAGCATCAAGACTCTGCCGTTGCCAAAATTATCAGAACAGATGGGGATGGCGGTGCTGCTGTGCCTCCCTTCAATATCGGTTCGTCATCGCCGTCAAGCCCAATCGCCTGAATTGTCTATCGCAGTTCCAAACGTCGTTGAACCGCCCAGCCATCTGTGACAAAGTGATCGCGCACAGAAGGCGTGTGCTGGGAAATCCTGCATGTTGAAATTGAACCGGTTTGGTAGATTGAAGGGTATCGGCCTGGACACAATCACAGGCTCACCGGATTGGTATGCCTGCCGGACAGCCCCGTTCATTCCCCGCCATGCCTACCACCGGCGCAAGCAGTTTTTCGGATAACACCTCCCACAGCGATTAGCGGCACAGAGTGCACTCACCAACCCGCAGTCGCCGATCAAGACCCAAACTGCGGATGCTTTGACCGCCACCTGGGCAAGATCCGTACAATGACTGATCCTATCATGCCCCTGCCGCCGGTTCGGCGGAAACCCCGGAGACTGTTCCCCATGACGCAAGACCTCGTACTGGTTGAAAAGGACGAACACGACGCTTTCGCAACATTTACCCTGAATCGCCCCGACAAGATGAATGCCATGAACAATGCACTGTCGGACGCCCTGGACGACGCCATCAGGTCGGCAAGCGCGGACCCCGACATTCAGGCCGTCATCCTGACCGGTGCCGGGCGAGCGTTCTCTGCTGGATATGATCTTGAAGGCGAGGATTTCGAACTCGATGTGGAGGGTTGGCGTGATGACATTTCCGCCAACGCGACGAGGCTCCGCACACTGTGGAATGCCCCTATCCCTGTCATAGCGGCAGTCAACGGTTACGCACTGGCCGGCGGTCTGGAACTCATGATGTGTTGCGATCTGGCAATCGCCGCCGAGGATGCACAGCTTGGCGAGCCGGAAGTCCGCCATGTCTCGGCGCCGCCGACCCTGATGCTGCCCTGGACCGTTCCCATGCGCCATGCTCGCTGGCTCATGTATACCGGCGACATGATCGACGGACGTGAAGCCGAACGCATTCATCTGGTCAACAAAGCCGTGCCTGCCGATCAGCTCATGGAGGAATGCCGCCGTCTCGCCCGCAAGCTTGCCCGGATGCCGCTCCCCGCCGTCAAGTTCGCCAAGGCAGCCCTCAACCATCATCAGGAAACATCGGGGATGACCAGTTCCTGGGCCTATAACGTAGAGACGACCGCAAGCCTGCACGCCGGCGAGTCCGGGCGCCACTGGATGAAAATGCTGAAGGAACATTCGCTCAAGGAGTTCCTCGATATTCGCGAAGCGCCCTTCAAGGATCTGGATTGATGCGCGGGACGGCCGGAATAACCCGGCTCATTGTCACTGAACTCTGAAACAAGATGTATTTCCCAAGGGATTAAACCCATGAACCAAACCAATGCCATCCCTCAACCTTATGTTCGCGGCAAGACCCTGACGGTGGTCAAACCCGTCGAAGTCGGCGATGTCGACCGGATCATCAATCTGGCGCAGAATGAAAGTTGCTACGGTCCAGCACCCGGCGTGATCGAGGCCGCTGCCGACCGCGCCCGCGCCGCACATCTCTATGCCGATCCCAGCAACCGCGACATGCGCGAAGCCATCGCCAAACGGTTCGGTCTCGACGCAGCACGTGTCGTTTGCGGCAACGGGTCGGAAGAACTGCTTGATGCCACCGGGCGGGTCTTTGCCCGTGCGGGAGACGAAATCCTGTATCCGGAGTATTCTTTCATCCAGTTTTCGATCGTTGCCTACAGACTGGGCGCGACCGCCGTCACGGCCCCCAGCAAGCCCGACTTCACGATCGATGTGGATGCCCTGCTCGACCGGGTCACGGACCGTACCAAGGTCGTGTTTGTAGCCAACCCCAACAACCCCACAGGCGTCTATAATCGCCGTGCCGAAATCGAAGACCTGATCGCGCGACTGCCCTCACACATTCTGCTGGTCCTCGACTCGGCCTATGCCGAATATTGCGATGCCCCGGATTATTGCGACGGTGTGGAGTATGTCGACCAGCATCCCAACATCATCGTGACCCGCACATTCTCAAAGGCCTACGGCATGGCGGCTCTCAGGGCCGGTTGGGCCTATGGATCGGCGGAAGTTACGGCGGCGGTAAACAACGTGCGCGGCATCGGCAACGTCAATGGCTGTGCCCAGGCGGCAGCAATTGCCGCCCTGGAGAATCCGCAATTCGTGAAGGATGTCTGCGCCAAGGCGGCGGGCGAACGCGCGCGCTTGACAGACAAACTCTCTGCTTTGGGCATCGGTGTTCTGCCCAGCGCGACCAACTTCCTGTTCATGCACTTCCCGCCACAAGACGGCCGCACGGCGACCGATGCCTTGAAATATCTGGCGCTGAACGGTGTCATGACCCGAACCAACGAGGATTACGGACTGGACGACTATTTGCGGGTGTCGCTTGGCACAGCGGAAGAAAACAACATCGTGGCCACGCTTCTGGCAGAATTCATGGCCAGATAGCAACCCACCTAGCGCGGCTGGATCAGCCGGTTTCGTCGGAGATCATGACACAACCCTTCACAACCCCCACACCGCTGACGAGTTTCCGGGTCGCGAGAGTAACACTTCTGGCCGTTCCCTCACTGCGTCGAACCACAAGGACGGCAAAGTCACAGAATTGGGCATAGGCTCCGGGGCCATCGCCATCGGCCATGACCCCGGCGTCGATGATCACCAGGGTGTAGTCGTCGAGCAGGCTCTCGATCGTCTGCCGGACCGCGTCTGGCGATGCCGTCAGCGGCTGGGCCTTGCCCCGTGGACGGCCGACCGGCAAAATTGTGAACAGGCCGCTCTGGTCGGTCTGCAGGCCGTCGCTGATATCCGCAGTGTTTTCAAGGGCGCTGGCAAGGCCAAGAGACGGGTCCTGACATCTTGCAACACTCAATGTCCTGCGCGTCAGATCGCCATCGACCAGCAGCACCCGTTCACCGCGTTTGGCGGCAGCAAGCGCCACGTTCAGCGATATTGTAGTCCGGCCGTGATTCTCATCAGGAGCCGTAAACAGTATGGTTTGCCGCCTCAAATCTCCTGCGCCGGCCAGCAATGAGCGAACCAGGCCATGAACGGCAAGCGACGATGGTGCGGACGGATCAAGCTGATAGAACGGCAGCAGGCCGGTGTCGTCCGGGACCTCATCAGTGATGGGAATCGTGGCAATCACAGGCACTCCAGACGCCTCGTGCAAAGCCGGTTCCGAATGCACACGCCTGTCGTACTTCTCACGCGCGAAAGCCGCGCCGCCGCCCGCGCCAACGCCGAAAGCAAGGCCAAGGGCGAGGATCAGGAAGTTGGAAGGCCCTTGAGGTGTCGTCGGCGCAATTGCCATGGAAAGAACCCTCGCGGTCACATTGTCTTCTGCTGTTTCCTGCTCAGGGACCTTCACTTGTGCAAGAAACGTCAGATAGATTGCCCGCTTGGCATCCTCGTCGCGTTGGAGATCGCGTAGTTGCACAAGTAAGTCAGAATCATCCCTGCCCGCATTTCCAATTCTCTCTGCCAGGGCATCACGGCGGGTCGTGGCCCGGTCATAAGCGGACTGAACCCGGGCTCTGATCCGGCCCACTTCAACCATGATCGCCTGTCCGACGGCTGCAACTTCACTGTTGGCGGTTTGCATGTCGGGATGTTTCTCGAGCAACTGAAGCGACAACGCAGCCTGGGTCTGGCGGGCCAAAGCGTAACGCGCCAGAAGTTGACGTGTGATCTCGGTCTGCATGTTCCGCGGCATCGCCTGACGGACATCACCCGGCGATCTGATGATGTTGATCCGGGCCAGAACAGCGCTGGCTTCTTCGGCGCTCGCGGCCTCCAGATCGCGTTTCCGTTCCAGATCAGCAAGGTCGGTTTCATCGACGGTGGCGGTAAGTTTGTCGGAAATGCTGTGATCGGCGCTGAATCTGGCGGTTCTGTCCTCAGCGTCGCTCAAGTCTCTGCGCAGAACCGAAAGCCGGTCCTCAATAGACTTGGTGACGCGGGTGGCCAGTCCGGAACGCGTGTCGATCTCCGACGCCAGGTACGACTCTGCGATCGCATTCGCCAGGCGTGCCGATTTATCTCCATCACGGGTGCCCACTTCCAGAGTAATGGCCAGACCGTCTTCAGACGGTACCGCACGAGAAGCTCTGCGCAGGGCGTTCAGCACATGACCCTCGGATGTATCCGCGGCCTGACTGGCGGGTAACAGCGACGCCATCAGCATTCGCAGTCGGTCGATTAGAGCCACATCATTTCCGTTGAACTCGCCGTCTTCCACGAGTTCCTCGCGTTCGATAACCGGCATCAGGACAGTGTCCGATAGGAGCAGTCGCGACTGGGATTCAAGAAATCCCGCGCCTTCTTTTTCAAGATCCGGGTTCGACCCCTCCGCGCTGTTCACGTCTCTCGACGTCGGAGCGTCGAACAGAATTTGGGTAACGGCCACGTAAGTCCGCTCGCGCTGCCATGCATAGACACCTGCAACCCCCACAATCAAAGCGGTGGTCAGGACGATCCAGCCTATACGCCGGACAATCACATCGGCGACATGAAGGAAACGCCGGTTATGGCCCTGCGTTCCGACGCCTTGTCTTTCGCCTGAAATCAGCTGTGTGTCAGCCATTTTTCAACCACCGTTTGTTCGCCCGACATCGTCGCAACGTGCACACCGGTTATGCCAATTGGGGACAAAACTGTCCTGAAACGGCACACTCTGAACCGGGTCTTGTTGCTCACACGATGTTGTTTGCAAACGCTGCGCCGGTCGAACAAATGCAGCTAGTCTGATTGCGCAACCCGCTTCTGCGCACCATTGTCATGTCCGTCGATTGTGTCTATTGACCCAAATGGGATCGGCAAGATTTCGGGAGAAGACGGTGCCGGAAACTGCAATGAAAAATGAATTGCCGAGCAATTGGCAATGCTGTCTTGCTGCCATGTCTATTGAGGCTCCGTTTCATGAGCGGCTCGCAAACCTTCTGATTGCCGCGCGCCACATGCCCAACACCCAGCAGTTCATGCGGGCAATTGGGCGCGCGCCCAACTATGTCAGCCCGGCGTCCTACAGCGAAAAAATGCAATGCAGAAAACTGTTTGACCGAAACCCGCTCTTTCCGGTTTTCTGCGACAAGCTTGCTGCGCGGGTCTATGCCGAAGAGGCAGATTGCGGATTGAAATTCCCCAGGCTCTACTGGCAGGGTGATGATCCAGACCAGATACCTTTCGACAAGTTGCCGGTGCCCTACATCATCAAGCCCAACAACCACAGCGGCGCCAAGTTTGCTGTAAGGAACGGCGATGACGTCCCCCGGGAAGACATCCGCCAGCAATGCCGCGCATGGCTGGACGCCACGTTCGGCCAGGAAATGGGCGAGTGGGGATATCGCGGCGTTACGGGGCAGATCTATGTTGAAGATCTGCTGCAGTCACAACCCGGCGGCCTGTTCCCCGACGACTACCGGATCCTGGTGTTCGATGGCCGTGTGGCCTACATTCAGCACTACCGGGGGATGGATCTCGACGTCCACTCAGCCACATTCTTCGACCGCAATTGGAACCGGCTGAACTATCGCAAGTGGGTTGGCTGGTCGCAGCGGGACAACCGCGCGACACCCTACCGCGAAGACATCCCGCGCCCGCCGGGTCTCGTCCGCATGATCGACATCGCCGAGAGCCTGGGCAGGGAACTGGATCATCTGCGCGTGGATCTCTACGACATCGGCGGTGAGATCTACTTTGGTGAACTGACGGTCTATCCGGAGTCCGGTTTTTCATATCCGTTTCCCGAAGACGCTAAGTACGAGGGCTTTCCGCCTCACGATCTGGACGATCAGCTTGGTGCACTGTGGGCCCTGCCGGCGATGCCTCTGTCGTCAAAAATACACCGGATTCTGTTTTCCTAGGCATCACCCGGAAAGTCATTGCCGGATCGCGCGTTGTGGCATTGTCATTTCCGGTAATTCTGGCTATTGACCCCTGTCGCGACTGGCAAAGAATTCTTGGAAAACAGGGCTTGAGACACCAATGCAGATTGAATTGTTGAGCGACTGGCAATGTTGCCTGGCAGCCCTGTCGATCAAGGCACCGGTTCACGAGAAATTGGCCAATCTTCTGATTTCCGCTCAAAACATGTCCAACACCAAACAGTACATTCGCTCGAACGGGCAGGCTCCCAATTACGTCACGCCTGAATCGTACAATGAAAAAATGCAGTGCCGGAAACTGTTTGACCGCAACCGGCTCTTTCCGGTGTTCTGCGACAAGCTCGCAGCTCGCGCCTTTGCGCAGAAGGCCGGCTGCGGTTTGGAATTCGCCGATCTCTACTGGCAAGGTGGCGATCCCGATCAGATCCCGTTTGACCAATTGCCATCATCATACATGGTCAAGCCAAACCAAAGCAGCGGGGCAAAGTATGTCGTCACCGACGGTGCCCGTGTAGACGAGGCCGAAATCCGCACGCTTTGCCGGAAGTGGTTGGAAGTTCCCCATGGTCAGGACATCGGCGAATGGGCATACGAGAGTGTCGAACCTCGCATACTTGTCGAAAAGCTGCTGCTGGACTCCCGCGGCATCGCCATCCCCGACGGCTATAAGTTCTTCGTCTTTTCCGGTCGGGTCGCCTACCTAAAGCATTTTCACCGGGTCACCCCGGAACACTATTTCGAAACCTATTACGACCCGACCTGGAAGTTGCTGGAGTCTCATCTATGGGTCGGCTACGAGCGAGAAACCCACAGGGTTACCCCTTACCTGCACGACACACCACCACCACAAACACTCACAAAAATGGTCGCCATTGCCGAACACCTGGCAGCCGACTTTGATCATATGCGCGTCGATCTCTACGAGGTCGACGGTGCGGTGTATTTTGGCGAGTTAACCGCCTACAGCGATTCGGGATTCAGCTATACGTTTCCTGCCGGCTCGGAATTCGATACCTATCCGCCGCGCCACCAGGACTACGAACAAGGTGCCCTGTGGCATCAGCCGAAGCTCCCTCTTATCTCGAAAATCAGGCAGGCCTTTTCGCGCTGAACCTGACCCTTGAGACGTCATCTAAATCCGTCGCGAGGCGGCAAACTTCCTCACTGTCCTCTGGTCTTGTAGACAAGGCACAAACCGCCGGCCTTGCGGAGGCGGCGGCAGAACTTGTCGGCGTCGGCGCGATTCGGCTGGCCAACACGAATATCGAAACGTGGCGCGGACCCCATGCTGAGATTAACGGTTCGGACCACCATCGGCTCAACCCCATTGAGGACGTTCGGATACTTCCGCTGGATCGCTGCGTATTGCGACAGCGCCTTCGTCGGCGACCAGT